>NZ_SWMA01000015.1:0-91007 GCF_005222685.1 Segeticoccus rhizosphaerae | reverse complement strand
TCCGAGTGGAACGTGGCACCGGCTAGGCTGCCACGAGTCGCGGCCGCATCCTTCAACGCGTCCTCGATCAGCTCGGTGCGCATGTGGGAGGCCAGGGACCATCCGACCAGGCGGCGCGAGAAGCAGTCGATGACCGTCGCCAGGTACAGGTTGCTGCCCTCGGCCAACGGCAGGTACGTGATATCGCCGACATAACGGCAGTTTGGGGCGTCTGCCGTGAAGTCACGCCCCAGCAGGTCCGGGACCTTCTGATCCGCGGGGTCCGGCACGGTGGTGACCACCTTCCGCCGGCGTTGGTATCCGCGGATCCCGTGCAGGCGCATCACCCGCGCGACGCGCTTGTGATTGACCCGCTCATCGGGCGACGCGCCGTCGTTGAGCTCCGCCGTCACCCGCGGCACCCCGACCGTGTTGTCGTCCTCGTGCAGGTCTCGGATCCGCTCCACCAGCTGAGTGTCCCTGACGGCTCGGGCCGCGCGAGCGGGCGCAGCCTCCCTCCACGCGTAGAACGAGGACCGACAGACCTCGACCAGCTGACACAACCGCTTCACCTCGAAGGCGTGCTGGTGGTCGGCGACGAACTGGAAGCGGTTCACCAGATCGTCTCCCCGGCGAAATATTTCGCCGCCTTCTGCAAGATCTCGCGCTCGGTGACCAGCTTGGTCTTCTCCGCCCGCAACGCCGCGTTCTCCGCCTCCAGACGAGCGATCCGCTCTTGCGCAGACTCGCCCTCCCTGCCGGCCTCCACCGGCACGGTCCGGGCCGCCAACGGGCTACGAGCAGGGCTACCATCAGCCGCGGTCTTCTTGCCCGTCCCGTACGCGGCCAGCCACTGACGCAGCGTGCCACGCACAATCCCCAGATCCGCCGCGATGCTACGCACCGTCGCGCCCGGAGTGGACTCGTACAAGTCGACGGCCTGACGACGAAACTCCTCAGAGTAATTCTTACGGGCCATGGTCCTGATCATCTCGCTTCCCCAGCCCAAGGCTGGAATCAGCGTGTCCAAGATTCAGGGTCAGGCCCCTCCTGACCGGGCTCCATTGCGGCACCAGGCGGACGTGCGTCACCGACTCGGCATCGGCGTGTCTTCCCGGTCTTCCTGACCGGGCTCCATTGCGGCGATCAGGTCGCGGCAGACCGCGCATGTGACGCAGCGGGTCTTCCCGGTCTTCCTGACCGGGCTCCATTGCGGCCTGTATGACGACGGGACGGTGGAGCGTCTCGGTAAGGGTCTTCCCGGTCTTCCTGACCGGGCTCCATTGCGGCCATCAGGGCGGCGATCGAACCGGTGTCCAGTTCTTGGGGTCTTCCCGGTCTTCCTGACCGGGCTCCATTGCGGCAAGACGATCGCCTCATCGCCCTTGCCCTGCGGCGTCTGTCTTCCCGGTCTTCCTGACCGGGCTCCATTGCGGCCGCTACGAGGTGGCCGGCGGCAACACCGCCGCCCGCGTCTTCCCGGTCTTCCTGACCGGGCTCCATTGCGGCCACAACACCCTGACGCGAGCCTTGCCCCAGACCTGGGCGTCTTCCCGGTCTTCCTGACCGGGCTCCATTGCGGCGCGTCGATCGTCAGGACCGCCAGCAGCAGCGACGTCGTCTTCCCGGTCTTCCTGACCGGGCTCCATTGCGGCGAGTGCGTCGACGGCGTCATAGACGGCGCGGGAGTTGTCTTCCCGGTCTTCCTGACCGGGCTCCATTGCGGCCCGCCCAGGAACCGGCGGTAGGCGCCCGACTTGAAGGTCTTCCCGGTCTTCCTGACCGGGCTCCATTGCGGCTCCTACTGCCCGAGGAAAGGCCGGCCCCGATGCAACCGGTCTTCCCGGTCTTCCTGACCGGGCTCCATTGCGGCACCTCCACCACTGCATGATGTGACCGAGGAGCCACGTCTTCCCGGTCTTCCTGACCGGGCTCCATTGCGGCCTACCAGCACTGCCCGCGCCAGTACGTCCTCGAACGAGTCTTCCCGGTCTTCCTGACCGGGCTCCATTGCGGCCGCATCTGCGAGAGGACCGCGGACTGGGTCCGCTTGGTCTTCCCGGTCTTCCTGACCGGGCTCCATTGCGGCTGGATGGTGGCGACGATCCGCACCCGCCCGTTGACGGGGTCTTCCCGGTCTTCCTGACCGGGCTCCATTGCGGCTGGAACCCGGTCTGTGAGTACGTCGGCCCGAGGTTGGTCTTCCCGGTCTTCCTGACCGGGCTCCATTGCGGCCGGTGCGGTGGGCGATCATCTCGCGGGACTCGCCGGGTCTTCCCGGTCTTCCTGACCGGGCTCCATTGCGGCACGGCCGGGTCCGCGTTGGTGGCGGCCGCCCAACCGGGTCTTCCCGGTCTTCCTGACCGGGCTCCATTGCGGCAAGTCCGTTCCGGGGCAGTTGATCAGGTTGGACTGGCGTCTTCCCGGTCTTCCTGACCGGGCTCCATTGCGGCGACTTCAGCCGGCGGCCCGTCAGCGGGTCCAGCTCGTGTCTTCCCGGTCTTCCTGACCGGGCTCCATTGCGGCCACGACTGACGGATGCGAATGGTCCGGGCCTGCAGGTCTTCCCGGTCTTCCTGACCGGGCTCCATTGCGGCGACTTCAGCCGGCGGCCCGTCAGCGGGTCCAGCTCGTGTCTTCCCGGTCTTCCTGACCGGGCTCCATTGCGGCATGTAGTCGGCGATCTTCGGCACGGTGATCTCGTAGTCTTCCCGGTCTTCCTGACCGGGCTCCATTGCGGCCGTTCGCTCATCGGCTGGCCGCACTCGGGGCAGGGCGTCTTCCCGGTCTTCCTGACCGGGCTCCATTGCGGCATCTGCGCGGCCTCGAGGTCGTCGCGGAGCGAGTCGAGTCTTCCCGGTCTTCCTGACCGGGCTCCATTGCGGCGCGCGCCGCTATCCGGTCGTGCCGCACTGATGAGTCATCCCGTCTTCCCGGTCTTCCTGACCGGGCTCCATTGCGGCACTCGCGTCGGGTCGTGGCCGCCCAAGTGGCCCGGCCGGTCTTCCCGGTCTTCCTGACCGGGCTCCATTGCGGCAGGACCACCTGCTGCGCCTCCATGAGGACCGCTGTGGTCTTCCCGGTCTTCCTGACCGGGCTCCATTGCGGCACGGTCGGCATGAGGTTGTGCGCGTCCCAGCAGCCGGTCTTCCCGGTCTTCCTGACCGGGCTCCATTGCGGCGGTGGGTAGCGGTGCGGGTCGCCCGAATGCAGCCTCGTCTTCCCGGTCTTCCTGACCGGGCTCCATTGCCGCCTCGACGGCGTCCGCTTCCCCATCGACTCCTGACCCGTCTTCCCGGTCTTCCCTGACCGGGCTCCATTGCGGCATGGAGCCGCGGATCAAGCGGCACGTGCAGGGCGTGTCTTCCCGGTCTTCCTGACCGGGCTCCATTGCGGCCGCGCAGGAGGCCATCGGCGCCGTCATCAAGGCGGCCGTCTTCCCGGTCCTCCTGACCAAGCTCCATTGCGGCAAGCAGACCGTCAACAAGCTGGTCGAGCGACTGAAGGTCTTCCCGGTCTCCCTGACTGGGTGGATGCCGGGACGAACGCGCACGGGCCGCCGCTGCCTAGCCGTCGCCCGAGCGGCACTTCGCCCGTATTCGAGGCTTAAAACACAAGTGAACATCCGGGACCGGTGCACCGATGGACCCACCTTCAGGCGTAGGTCTCGACGGCGTGACGCGTCGACCCTCCAGGGAGAATCAACCCCCGGACCAAGCGCAGGCGGGTACACAAGGGGGTATACATGACAACGAGAATCGGCGCGAAGTGCCGCGAGACGGTGAAGAGCGTTTGCGCAGGTCACAGGCGGATCCGGTAGATCCTCGCAGGCCGAGAACGCCCTTGGCCCGCCCTCTCAAAGCGGCCGTGCGCTAGTAGGCGGCCGCCAGGGCGCCTCCCGGGTTAGAAGGTCCGGCTGGCCAGACTGATGGCGGACAGGATCTCGTAGGCGACGTGTGCGGCGGCGATGCCGGTGATCTGGACGTGGTCGTAGGCCGGCGCCACCTCGACGATGTCCGCGCCGACCAGGTTCAGGTCCGTCATCGCTCGCAGCATGGCCAGCAGCTCACGTGACGTCAGACCGCCTGCCTCGGGTGTGCCGGTGCCGGGCGCGTGGGCAGGGTCGAGCACGTCGATGTCGACCGAGAGGTACACCGGGCCGTCTCCGAGGCGCTGTTTCATGCGGGTGATGAGGTCGGGCAGGGGGTGCACGGTGAAGTCGGTGCTGGGCAGGACCTGGAAGCCCAGGTGGGTGTCGTCGGCCAGGTCGGTGTCGGCGTAGAGCGGGCCGCGGGTGCCCACGTGCAGGCAGCGGGACTTGTCCAGCAGCCCCTCTTCGGAGGCGCGGCGGAAAGGGGTCCCGTGCGTGTAGGGCGCACCGAAGTAGGTGTCCCAGGTGTCCAGGTGCGCGTCGAAGTGCACCACGGCCACCGGCCCGTGTCGTTCGGCGGCGACGCGCAGCAGGGGCAGGGCGATGGTGTGGTCTCCCCCGAGGACCAGCAGGCGGCGGTCGCCGGTGGCCACCCGGGTGGCTCCGGTCTGGATCTGCTCGATGGCTTCGGCGATGTCGAAAGGGTTGATCGCCAGGTCTCCGGCGTCGGCGACCTGCATTCGCGCGAACGGGGAGGTGTCCAGTGCGGGGTTGTAGGGGCGCAGCAGCTTGGAGGAGGCACGGATGTGCTCGGGCCCGAACCTGGCGCCGGGGCGGTAGCTGACACCGCTGTCGAAGGGGATCCCTAGGATCGCGATGTCGGCGTCCGGGACCTCATCAAGGCGGGGGAGCCGGGCGAAGGTCGGCGGTCCGGCGTAGCGCGGGATCTTGGTGGCGTCCACCGGTCCCTGCGGTGTCTGCGGACTCGGAGTCATGGGGCGTCCTCCTGGGTGATCACCGATGTGTACAGGCTCGGTCGTCGGTCGGTGATCACGTCGTTGTGGTCGCTGATCGTCTTGTCTCGTGCTTCGTTCAGCCGACACGGTGCAGTCAGAACCTGCGTGGTGGTCGAGGCCGAGCCGCCGGCCAGAGGCCACCCGTCGGCGTCGACGATGACGGACCCGCCGACCCAATCGACCCCTCGCTCGGGACCGACCCGGTCACATGCGGCGATGAACATGCGGTTGATCGCCGCCGAGGCCTGGACACGGACGACCTCGGCGGGTCGTTCCCCGGTCGGACGCGGAAGGTCCGGCCAGTTGGCTGGGGCGCACAGCAGTTGCGCGCCGGCCAGCGCGGGCAGGCGGACCCATTCGGGGAACTCCAGGTCGTAGCAGATCATCACGGCGACGAGGTGGCCGTCCACGTCGAGGACGGGCGGGGGCTGGTCCCCTGGGGTGAACACGAGCTTCTCCCGGTCCCACAGGTGCACCTTGCGGTAGATCGCCCGGACCCCGTCCCGGTTCACCACGGCGGCGGTGTTGAACAAGGCGCCGTCCCCGCCGTCTTCGCAGATCCCTCCGATGACGGTCACGTCGAGTCGCTCGGCCAGTTCGTGCCAGTGGTCGGTGGACGGCCCGGGGACCGGTTCGGCCAAGGCCCGCGCCTGGTCAGCGTCCATGAACGCGTACCCGCTGGTCGCCAGCTCGGGCAGGACCACGATCGTGGCGCCGGTGGCCGCGGCCTGCTCGATCGCGGCGTCCGCTCGGGCCCGGTTGCCTTCCAGGTCGCCGACCTGCAGGGCCAGCTGGCAGCAGGCCACCACCGTGGCCGGGTCGCCGTCCACGGCGCTCGGGCTGGTCATGTGGTGGGCTCGACGAGCGCGGCGCGGCTGCTCCGGACGGCCTCCGCCTCGGCGGACAGGTCGAGGTTTCGGGAGAACAGGTAGTAGAGGCCGCCGGCGACGGCCAGTCCGATCGCGAACGAGATGTCCGCCCCGTTCAGCGCCTTGGTGACCGGCCCCTGGAAGAAGGTCAGTGAGACGAAGGGGATCATGCAGACCAACCCGGCGAAGTAGGCGACCAGGCCGCGCCAGGCCCAGCGGTGGTAGATGCCGTCGGGGTTGAAGATCTCCGTGATCGCGTAGTGGCCGTGTCGGACGAAGTAGAAGTCGACCAGATTCACGGCGGTCCACGGAACCAGGAAGTACAGCATCAGGATGACAAAGTTGTTGAAGCTGCCCAGGTAGTTCGCCGGGATGGCCAAGGCGACAACGAACACGACCACGGAGATCGCGACGATGCCGATGACGCGCAACCGCACCGTCGGGTTCACCGGTCTAAACGCATCCACGGCGCTCGCGCTGGTCAGCATCGCCCCGTAGGCATTGACCGACATGATGGTCACCAGCGCGATTGCGGAGACGATGACGGCGAAGGTGCCGAACCCGGAGAACAGGGAGTTGCCCACGTGCCGGACGGTGGCGACCGCGTCCTGGCTCGGTAGCGCCGAACCGAGCACCGCGCCCAGCGACATCAGCCAGATCGCGGACCCTGCGGCGCCCAGGTAGGTCCACCAGATCACCCCGGCCGTGCTGGAGTCCTCCGGCAGGTAGCGCGAGTAGTCAGACACGTAGACCGCGTAGGAGATCTGGTATCCGGCCGCGGCCGCGAACACCACCAGGAACGAGGACGCGGAGAAGCTGCCGCCCTGCGGGATCTGTGAGCCGAGGTCCAACGTTGCGACCGCCTGGATCGTGATGACCGCGAACACCGCGATCAACAGGTAGCTCAGCCACCGCTGCACCAGCATCATCAGGTCGAAGCCGACGACCGCGATGATCACCGCCACCGCGATGAGGATGACGTACCAGACGGCGTCCGGGGCGGACAAGATGGTGTCGAACCCTTCGGCGGCCAGGATGACGTCGAACACGTTGAACCCGATGTAGACGAACACCACGGCGATGAACGGGACGATCGCACCGCGCACACCCCACTGGGCCCGCGACTGGATCATCTGTGGCAGCCCCATCGTGGGGCCCTGATTGGCGTGGAAGCACATGAAGAGCGTCCCGAAGGAGGCGCCGAGGCTCACTGCGAGAACCGACCAGCCGACCGCCAACCCAAGGGACGGGCCGATGAACCCGGTGACCATGGTGGCGAGGACGAAGTTGCCGGTGAACCAGAAGGGACCCTGGTGCCAGACTTTGCCGCGTCGTTCCGATGGCGGCACGTAATCGATGGAGCGGACCTCCACCACCCGTCGACCGCGGGAGGTGACATCTGAAGTAGACATGTCCGGGGCTCACTTCCTTGGCGAGGCCGAGCAGTTGCCACCAAGTATGAGCCGAGAAGTCCTACGCCCGCTGCTGTAGATTTCGCACATGAGCGAGTCAATCTTGGATGTTCCGTCCATCGTGCGGCCGCTCGTCACGATCGCCGACCTCCTCCGAGCGCTACCGTCGCTGGCAGTGCTAGTCGAAGGTGCCGACCTGCACCAGCCGGTCCGTTGGGTGCACGTCAGCGAACTGACCGACCCCACCCCGTACCTGCGCGGCCGGGAGCTGCTCCTGAGCGCCGGCGTCCACCTGCCACGGACCGCGGCCGACACCAATGCGTACGTCGCTCGCCTGGCCAAAGCGGGCGCCGTCGGGCTCGGGTTCGGGATCGACCCGGTCTACCGCAACGTGCCTCCGCGGCTGATCACCGCGTGTCAGGCTCACGGGTTGCTGCTGCTGCAGGTCCCGCCGACCGTGCCCTTCATCGCCATCAGTGAGGCACACGTGCGCGAACTCGAGCGCGCGCTCCTTCGCCAAGCCACCGTGACGGCAAGTCTTCAACACAAGATCGTCGCCGCCGCTACTCGTCCAGATCCCCTGCAGTCCATCGTGAACACCCTGGCCGCCCACCTCGACACGGCCGTGCTGCTCCGTGACCCGCAGCAGGGCGATTACCTCCAGTCCGGGGCCACCCAGGGGCCCGCGACGAACTCCGACATCGAGGCGGTCGTCGCTCAACTGCTGGAGTCCCGGTCGTCGCACCCGTCGGTCGCCGTGCACGAGCCCGGCCTGCACATCCTGGCGCAACTGCTCACGGTGTCAGGGCGCTCGATGGTGCTCGTGGTCGCCTCCTCGACCCAGCTGCCGCCGGAAACCGCCGGGATCGTGAACGTCGCCGCAACGGTCATTGCTCTCGTGTCTGGCCACGTTTCCACGGCACGGTTGCGTGCCCTGGGAGAAGCGGTGGCACGCGCTGCCGTCGGCGGGCCCGCCGAGTGTCTGGAAGCACCCGCGGCCGACACCTTCGGGCAGCCGCTGGATGGCCGATGGCGGGTCCTGGCGTGTAGCCCGCCCCGGGGACAGGACCTGCCTTCATGGCGGGACAACCTGACCACCACTTTGGCGACCGTCCTGCGCATTGACGATGGACAGCTCACCCTGGCGATTTCACCCGAGTCCGCTGACCCCGAGCGGATCGCGCGCCAACTGACTGCGGAGTCCTGCTCAGTCGGGCTTTCCGACCCGTGTGCGTGGGCCGCGCTTCCCGCCGCGGCCCGACAAGCGCGGCGTCGTCAGGCTGCCACCACGGTCGCCCACGGCACGGGGCCCAGACGACCACCTGCACGCGTTCAGGACCTCGTGGACCAGCGGGCCGCGCAAGCCTTCGCGACCGAACGTCTCGCGCCACTCCTGGGCCGGCCGGACGGGGAGGCCGCCCAACTGCTCACCACGTTGCGCACCTGGCTTCAAACCGGCGGCCACTGGGACCACACCGCGGCCGTCCTCTCCGTCCACCGCAACACCGTCCGCAATCGGATCGCCAAGATCGGCACCCTCCTCGAGCTCGACCTCAGCGAACCGGAGGTACGAGTCGACCTGTGGCTGGCCCTGGACTGGTGCGACCCGACGATCCTCCCGGAGTCTCACGTCAGCGGCTGAGCTGACCGGTCGAGAAAATCTCTTGACGTCAAGAGTTCGTGCAACATCTCGTGCAACATCTCTTGGCGAATCGGGGCTATTCGGGGTCACTCGCGGTCAGTGAGGCCTCGATCGGGGTCGGACTCCGGACGGACAAAACCGCAGGTCAGAGGGCCTCTGACCTGCGGTTTCGGGGGGTGGCCAGGGGCGGGGTCGAACCGCCGACCTTCCGATTTTCAGTCGGACGCTCGTACCAACTGAGCTACCTGGCCGCGTTTGCGCCAACGAGGAGATCTCCCCCGTCCAGCGCAAACGTAACGCCAGGTGGGCCTGGCGCGCGGCTCACTATACCGGACCATCGCGCGCCCTCGGGCCCCCCAGCCAAGGCCGGCTCGGCCACCACGGGAAGGGCCCGGCGCGAGACCACGCTCGACCCGCGGCACCGGCGGAGGCGCACCCCGCCACACCGACGGAGTCGTCGCCAAATCGCTGGCCGCGGGCCGGGAGGGCAGGTAGCGTCGGCGGCACGCCGCCGCGCTGTTCGGCATGGATAACCAGCTCGGCGACTTCTTCCTCGCAACCATGCCCCCTCGCGCCTGTGCAGGACGCCGTGAGGGGCAGATGATGGCACCAGGGCGGCGAAGGAGCTCGACCATGGATCCTCGGCAGGCAACCGTCAACGGGCGGGCGCTCACCCTCGAGGGCGCGTCCGCGCACACCACGGCGCTGGACTGGTTGCGCGACCACGGCCTCACCGGTGCCAAGGAGGGCTGCGCGGAGGGCGAGTGCGGGGCCTGCGCCGTGCTCGTGGCCCGACCCGACGGGCAGGGCGGCACGATGTGGACCGCGGTCAACGCCTGCCTGGTGCCCGCCGCGACGCTCGACGGGCAGGAGCTGGTCACCTCCGAGGGGCTGGCCGACGCCGACGACCTGCACCCGGTCCAGCAGGAGATGGCCCTCCGGGGCGGGTCGCAGTGCGGCTACTGCACGCCCGGGTTCGTCTGCAGCATGGCCGCCGAGTACTACCGCTCGGACCGGCAGCCCACGGGCGAGGGCGGTCACGAGAGCGAGCGCGGCCCCAACGGTTTCGACCTGCACGCCCTCTCCGGCAACCTGTGCCGCTGCACCGGCTACCGCCCCATCCGCGACGCCGCGTATGCCGTGGGCTCACCAACGCCGGACGACCCCTTCGCACGTCGCCGCGAGCGCCCTGCCCCCATCGCTCGGCCGACGCGGTTCGCGGGCCCGGACGGTGAGTTCGTCCGTCCGGCAGATCTGTCCGAGGCTCTCGCGCTGTTGGCCTCGCGCCCGGAGGCGACGGTTGTCGCGGGTGCCAGCGACTGGGGGGTCGACGTCAACCTCCGCGGCAGCCGCAGCGCTCTGGTCGTCGCCGTCGACCGGCTGGAGGAGTTGCGCACCTTCGAGGTCGGCGCGCAAGCCATCGAGCTCGGTGCGGGCCTGACTCTTTCCGAGATCGAACGCTATCTCGCCGGCCGGATTCCCCTGCTGGACCAGATGTTTCCGCAGTTCGCCTCCCGGTTGATCCGCAACGGGGCCACCCTCGGGGGCAATCTCGGCACCGGGAGCCCGATCGGCGACGCCCCGCCGGCACTGCTCGCGCTCGACGCGACCGTCGTGCTCGCGTCGAGCCGGGGGGAGCGTGAGGTGCCCCTCACGGCATACTTCACCGGCTATCGCCGCAGCGCTCGGCGGCCCGACGAGCTGATCCGCGCGGTCCGGATTCCCTTGCCGCTGGCCCAGATCACCGCGTTCCACAAGATCGCCAAACGCCGGTTCGACGACATCTCGAGCGTCGCGGTCGGCTACGCACTCGATGTCGGTGATGGGGTTGTCGCGCGGGCCAGCATCGGCCTCGGCGGCGTCGCCGCCACCCCGATCCGCGCCTTGGAAACGGAAGCGGCACTGGTCGGCAGGCCATGGGACGAGGCCACCGTCCGGCGGGCCGCCGAGGTGATGGCGGCCGAGGGCACGCCCCTGGACGACCACCGTGCCAGCGCCCGCTACCGCGCGGCCGTGCTCGGCCAGTCGCTGCTGCGGATCCACGCCGAGAGCACCACGCCCCAGGAGGTCGGATCATGAGCCAGCTTTCCGAACGCCCGGTCAACCCGGTCGTGGGCGTGGAGGTGCCGCACGAGAGCGCGCGGCTGCACGTCACCGGCGCCGCCCTCTACACCGATGACCTCGTCGCGCGCACCCAGGGCCCGCTGCACGCCTACCCAGTCCAGTCCTGCCGCGCCCACGCACGCATCACCCGGTTGCGCACCGGGCCGGCCCTCGAAGTGCCCGGTGTGGTGCGGGTGCTCACCGCCGCCGACGTCCCGGGAGCGAACGACTCCGGCGTCAGCCACGACGAGCCGCTCTTCCCGTCCGAGGTCATGTACTACGGCCAGACCGTCTGTTGGGTGCTGGGCGAGACGCTCGAGGGTGCGCGGCTCGGCGCAGCGACCGTCGAGGTCGAGCTCGAACCCCTTCCCTCGCTGGTCACCCTCTCCGAGGCGATCGCCGCGGAGAGCTTCCAGGGCGCCGAGCCCACCGTGCAGCGGGGTGACGCCGAGGCCGGCCTGGCCCGCTCGACCCACGTCTTCCGCGGCGAGTTCGAGTTCGCCGGGCAGGAGCACTTCTACCTCGAGACCCAGGCCGCGCTCGCCTTCGTCGAGGACGGCGGGCAGGTGTTCATCCAGAGCAGCACGCAGCACCCGACGGAGACCCAGGAGATCGTCGCCCACGTCCTCGGCCTGCGCAGCCACGAGGTCACCGTGCAGTGCCTGCGCATGGGCGGCGGCTTCGGCGGCAAGGAGATGCAACCGCACGGGTATGCCGCCATCGCGGCTCTGGGTGCGACGCTCACCGGCCGCCCGGTGCGGGTTCGGCTCAACCGCAACCAGGACCTCACGCTGTGCGGGAAGCGGCACGGCTTCCACAGCACGTGGGAAGCGGGCTTCGACGACGACGGCCGGATCCAGGCGCTGCGCGCGACTCTCACCGCGGACGGTGGCTGGAGCATGGACCTGTCCCAGCCGGTGCTGGCGCGGGCGCTGTGCCACGTCGACAACGCCTACTGGGTGCCCGACATCGAGGTGCACGGCCGGATCGCCAGGACCAACAAGACCTCCCAGACCGCGTTCCGCGGATTCGGCGGCCCGCAGGGCATGCTCGTCCTCGAGAACATCCTCGGGGAGGTGGCGCCGCGGTTCGGGCTGAGCGGTGAGCAGATCCGCGAACGCAACTTCTACAGGCCGGGGCAGTGCACGCCATACGGGCAAGTCGTGCGACACGCCGAGCGAATGGGCAAGATCTGGACCCAGGTGCTGCGTGAGGGTGACTACGAGTCGCGGCTCGTCGAGGTGGCGGCCTTCAACGCGGCACACCCCCACACCAAGCGGGGACTCGCGGCGACACCGGTGAAGTTCGGGATCTCTTTCAACCTCACCGCCTTCAACCAGGCCGGCGCGCTCGTGCTGGTGTACAAGGACGGCTCGGTGCTGATCAACCACGGCGGCACGGAGATGGGACAGGGCCTGCACACCAAGATGCTGCAGGTCGCGGCGACCGCCCTCGGGGTGCCGCTCTCGGCCGTCCGGCTCGCACCCACCCGCACCGACAAGGTGCCCAACACCTCTGCCACCGCAGCGAGCTCGGGCGCCGATCTCAACGGCGGCGCGGTCAAGGATGCCTGCGAGCAGATCCGGGGCAGGCTTGCCACGGTGGCGGCCGGGGTGCTCGCCGTGCCGCCGCAGGACGTGCGGTTCACCGACGGCCGGGTGCACGGTCTCGGCAGCAGCCACGAGCCGCTGGAGTGGGCCGACCTGGTCTCGCTGGCCTACCTGCAGCGGGTCCAGCTGTCGGCGGCCGGCTACTACCGCACCGAGGGACTACACTGGGACAGCACGAGATTCAGGGGTGAGCCGTTCAAGTACTTCGCCTACGGCGCTGCCCTGGCCGAGGTCGAGGTGGACGGCTTCACCGGTGCCTACCGGACCCGTCGGGTCGACATCGTGCACGACGTCGGCGACACGCTCTCGCCGCTGGTCGACCTCGGCCAGATCGAGGGTGGGTTCGTGCAGGGCGCCGGGTGGCTGACCCTCGAGGACCTGCGCTGGGACGACAGCGACGGGGCCACGCGTGGCAGGCTGGCGACCCAGGCCGCGAGCACCTACAAGCTGCCGAGCTTCTCGGAGATGCCCGAGGAGTTCAACGTCACGCTGTTCGCCGACGCGGCCGAGGACGGCGCCGTCTACGGGTCCAAGGCCGTCGGCGAGCCGCCGCTCATGCTGGCGTTCTGCGTGCGGGAGGCGTTGCGGGGCGCCGCCGCCGCGTTCGGGCCGACCGGGCAGACGGTGCACCTCGCCTCGCCGGCCACCCCCGAGGCGGTCTACTGGGCGTTGGATGCGGCGCGCTGCGCCGACTCGGACGGCGGTCGTGCCCGGCAGGACCTGCACCCGCGGGCCGGCCGGACGCCCGCGCTGGCGATGGAGACCTGAGGTGCACTGGCTGCAGGCGGTCGAAAGGCTGCGTCGCGACCGCGAGGCGGGCGTCCTCGTCACGCTCATCGAGGTGCGCGGGCACGCGCCTCGTCGCGCCGGGGCCAAGATGGTCGTGGGCGCCGAGCAGGTCTGGGACACCGTCGGCGGCGGCAACCTCGAGGCGACTGTCGTCGAGCGGGCGCGCGAGATGCTCGCCGCGGGCGCCCGCGACCCCGAACAGCTGGAGCTCGGGCTGAGCGACAAGGCGCCGAGCCGGCACGGGCAACAATGCTGCGGCGGCGAGGTCACTGTGCTGCTCGAACCGCTGCGCGTGGTGCCTGCGGTCGCCGTCTTCGGGGTCGGACACGTCGGGCTCGAGCTGGCCAGGATCCTCGCCCGGCACGACGTCGAGCTGCACCTGGTCGACAGCCGGGCGGCCCAGGTCTCCGACGAGCGCCTCGCCGTCCTCGCCGACGCCACCGCTCAGGTGCACGTCCACCACTCGCCCGTGCCCGAGCTCGTCCTGGGGCAGGTGCCGCGCGGCACGCACGTGCTGATCATGACCCACGACCACGCCGAGGACGCAGCCCTGTGCGACGTGGCGCTGCGCTGCGCCCACCTGGGCTCGATCGGGCTGATCGGGTCGCCCGCGAAGTGGAGCCGGTTCCGCGGGCGGCTGCTCGAGGAGGGCCACGGCGAGGCCGACCTGGCCCGGATCACCACTCCGATCGGCTCGCCGGGCATCACCGGCAAGGACCCGGCGACCATTGCCGTGAGCGTGGCGGCAGAGCTGGTCCGGGTGTTCGAGGCGGACCGCGCGAGCAGTGGGGTGCGGCGATGACGCTCTACCGTGCCCGCGTCCTCGACACCCCCGACGACCCGTTCACCGGCGGCGAGCTGCGCGCCGACGACGATGCCGGGCTGGTCGTCCGTGACGGGCAGATCGTGGCCCGGGGCGCCTATGCCCAGGTGCGTGGAGACCATCCGGAGGACCACGTCGTCGACCTGCGGGACGGCATACTGCTGCCGGGGTTCGTCGACACCCACGTCCACTTCCCGCAGGTCAGGGTGATCGGCGGCCTGGGGATGCCGTTGCTCCGGTGGCTGGACGAGCGCGCCCTGCCCGAGGAGGCTCGGCTGGCCGACCCTGCCTACGCGCGAAGCGTGGCAGCCGAGTTCGTGCGGGGGCTGGTCGAGGCGGGGACGACCACGGCGCTGGTCTTCGGCGCGCACTTCGCCCCGGCGGTCGACGAGGTCTTCGCGGAGGCCGCGCGGGTGGGGTTGCGGATCACCAGCGGCCTCGTGGTGAGCGACCGGCTGCTGCGACCGTCGGAGCTGCTGACCTCTCCGGACCGGGCCTATGAACTCTCGTGCGAGCTCGCCGGCAGGTGGCACGGCGTCGGGCGCGCACGTTACGCCGTGACCCCGCGGTTCTCCTACTCCGCCACGGACGACCTGCTCGACGCGTGCGCCTCCGTGCTGAAGGACGTGCCCGGGTCGTGGTTCACCTCGCACGTCAACGAGAACCTTGCGGAGATCGCCCGGGTGGCCGAGCTGTTCGACGACGCGCACGACTACGTCGACACCTACGACCGGCACGGTCTCGTCGGGCGACGGTCCGTGTTCGCGCACAACGTGCATCCGACCGACCGCGAGCTGTCGATCCTCGGGGCCGAGGGCGCCACGGTGGCGCACTGCCCGTCCAGCAACGCGTCCCTCGGCAGCGGGTTGTTCCCCCTGCGGCGCCACCTCGAGCACGGCGTGCGGGTCGCGCTCGGTTCCGACGTGGGCGGTGGCACCGGGTTCTCGCTCCTCAAGGAGGGGCTGCAGGCCTATTTCGCGCAGCAGCTGATGGGCGAGGAGGGTATGCCGTTGGGCCCGGTGCACCTGCTGCACCTGGCCACCGCCGCGGGCGCGGCGGGTCTCGGCCTGGCTGACCAGGTCGGAGACCTGGGCGTCGGCAAGCAGTTCGACGCGGTCTGGGTGAGCGCGGCTGAAGGGAGCACCCTCGACGTCGGGCTCCGGCACGCTCGGGACGCCGAGAACGCGTTGGCCACGGTGTTCGCGCTCGGTGGGGTGGCCGACATCGCGGCAGTGTGGATCGCGGGGGAGCCGGTGCACCGGCCTCGGCAGCGCACCGGCCTGCGCCTGGGGGCCTGACTCCCTCCGCAGCCGTCGGCTCAGGCTCGGGTGGGGAGCGCGCGCGGTTCGACGACCTGCTTCATCACGATGGTGGAGGTCAGTCGTTGGACACCCGGCAGGAGCGCGAGCTGGTCGTCCTCGATGTGCTGGTAGCTCGCAATGTCCGCGGCCGCGACCCGCAGCAGGTAGTCGGGGTCGCCGAACAGGCGCTGGGCCTGCGTCACCGCGGGGATCTCGCGCACGGCCTCCTCGAACGCCAGCAGAGTCCGCCTGTCCTCCTGCCTCATGGTGACCGACACCAGGACCTCGAATCCGAGGCCGACGGCGGCGGGGTCGAGCACCGCGCGGTAGCCGCGGATCGTCCCGCTGCTCTCGAGCTCGCGCAGCCTGCGGTGGCAGGGCGACAGGCTCAGGCCCACCCGGTCTGCGAGCTCGGTGATGGTCAGCCGGCCGTTCTCCTGGACCTCCGCAAGGATCTGTTGATCAATCGCGTCCATGGCGGAGATTCTTCCATGGAATGAGTGGGTCGAGGCTGAACTCGCAAACAGTTCGGGGCACAGTGCGCCTATCTTCTCAAGAGGCGGTGAAGTGGGAAGGGATGTTGTGATGGCGGTCGCATCGGTGCTCGCGTTCTGGGGGACGGCGCTGCTGCTGATAGTCGCCCCGGGACCGGACTGGGCCTTCACGCTTGACTCCGCGTTGCAGGAGCGCTCGGTGCTGGCCGCCCCCGCCGGGCTCACGCTGGGCTACACCGCCATGACGCTGGTGGTGGCTGCCGGGCTCGGCACCGTGCTCGCGGACTCCCCGGTGGCACTGACGGTCCTGTCGGTGGGAGGGGGTCTCTACCTGATGTGGCTCGGCGCCACAGGCCTGGCCGGTCACCGCCCGCCGGCCTCGCGGGGCCGATCACTCGGCTCCGATCACGCCGCCGTGCTCTCCGGAGTCGGCGTCAGTGGGCTGAACCCGAAGGCGCTGCTGATCTTCGTGGCGCTGCTGCCGCAGTTCGTCGACCCGTCCCGGGGTTGGCCCCTGGCGGTCCAGTTGACCCTGCTGGGCCTGCTGTTCACGGTGACGTGCGCACTGTTCTACCTGTGCCTGGGCGCCTTGGCGCGCCGGGCGTTCGTGTCCCGGCCCGGCGCAGCGCGGGTCGTGAGCCTCCTCTCGGGACTGTCGATGCTGCTGATCGGCGGCGCCCTCGTGGTGGAGCGACTGATCGCCTGACCGAAGAGGACGGGCAAGGTGAGGGGGCGTGGCGGGTCGGCGACACCCTGAGACGGGTGTGGCCCGCAGACCTGGTGATCTGCGGGCCATGGTGGCGACCCCGACCGGGCTCGAACCGGCGACCTCCGCCGTGACAGGGCGGCGCGCTAACCAACTGCGCTACGGGGCCTTGGGTAAGGCCTTGAACTGCGTATCCCCAACGGGATTCGAACCCGTGCTACCGCCGTGAAAGGGCGGGGTCCTAGGCCGCTAGACGATGGGGACCAGGAACGACATACTCGATCAGGCCCCTCGCCGCCAGCGAGCAGCAGCTCGGATCCGTCGAGGACTCCGAAAGCATAGGGGACACCCCGACGAAACTCCAAAGCGGCTGCTGCGTGGCTACCCGGGGTTCGCCCAGGCCAGCAGCCGGTCGCGCTCCCACGTGTTGACCACCCGTTCGGCCGGCACGCCGAGCTGCTGTGCCCGCGCGCACCCGTAGTCGAGGAAGTCGAGTTGTCCGGGGGCGTGCGCGTCGGTGTCGATGGAGAACAGGCAGCCCTGCTCCAGCGCCAGCGAGATCAGCTCGTCCGGTGGGTCTCGCCGCTCGGGCCTGGAGTTGATCTCGACCGCGACGTCGTGCTCGGCACAGGCCGCGAACACCGCCCCGGCGTCGAAGTCGCTGCGGCCGCGGATGCCGCGTTCGCCGTCGACGAGCTGCCCCGTGCAGTGGCCGAGCACATTGGTGCGCGGGTTCTGGACCGCCGCGACCATCCGCCGGGTCATCGCCGCCTTGGCCATCTTGAGCTTGGAGTGCACCGAGGCCACCCGCACGTCCAGCCTGGCCAGCATGTCGTCGGTCTGGTCGAGGCTGCCGTCGTCGAGGACGTCGACCTCGATGCCCTTGAGCAGGGTGAAGCTGCCGTCCAGGTGCTTGTTGATCGCGTCGATGACGCCGAGCTGCCTGGTCAGGCGCGCGGAATCGAGCCCGTTGGCGACCTTGAGCCGCGGCGAGTGGTCGGTGAGTACCTGGTAGTCGTGGCCCAACTCGATGGCGGTCATGACCATCTCCTCGATCGGCGAACCGCCGTCGGACCAGTCCGAGTGCGAGTGCAGGTCCCCGCGCAGGGCCGCTCGCAGCTCCTCACCGCCGGTGGCCAGCGGTCCTCTCGACTTCTCCTCGAGCGACTGCAGGTATGCCGGGTGCTCACCCGCGAGGGCCTGCTCGATGACCGCTGCGGTCGCCTTGCCGACCCCCGGAAGGTCGCCGAGGGTTCCGGCCTCGGCGCGGCTGCGCAATTCGTCGGGCTCGGTGTCGGCGACCGTCTGGGCCGCTCCGCGGAACGCCTTGACCCGGTAGGTGCCGGCGCGGGAGCGCTCGAGCAGGAAGGCGATCCGGCGCAGCGCGTCGAACGGTTCGAGAGCCATGGCCCGACGCTACCCGCCCCCGCGGGCTCCCCGTTGACCACCGCCCACGAGCGGGGTGGCTCACAGAGAATCCTGTGGTTCGCGGGGGTCGCCAAGAGAAATGTGCAAAGAGGCTTGTGCAAAGAAACCTTTGCGTTCTACCGTAAGGCGCATGTCACCGACACCTCCCCCAAAGGCGTGGCACCCTGACCCGGAACGCGACGTGGTGCTCAACCACACCGTCCTGCGCGCCCTCTCGCACCCGATGCGCAACCAGCTCCTGGGTCTGTTGCGCCGCTTCGGCCCCTCGACCGCCACCGGTCTCGCCCAGCGACTGGGCGTCAACAGTGGTGCGACGAGCTACCACCTGCGCCAGCTCGCCGACGCCGGCCTCATCGTCGAGGCCGAAGGGCACCGCAGTGGTCGCGAGCGGTGGTGGAGCTCGGCACACCGGGGCACCTACTTCGACCAGGACCTGTTCGAGGAGGAGCCCGAGCTCGCCAACGCCTACCTGCGAGGCAATGCGCAGGTCTACGCCGAGTCGATGCTGCGCTACATCGACGAGATCCCGTCGCTGCCCAAGGCGTGGCAGCGTGCCGCCGAGATGTCGGACTTCGCCTTCCACCTCACGCCGAGCCAGCTGACCCAGATGCTCGACGAGGTCAGAGCGGTGCTGGGCAGGTACCGCACCGAGGACGACGGTCCGCACCCCCGCGGGTCACGGCCGGTGACGGTGCAGCTGCAGGCCTTCCCCAGGGAGGGGCAGTGAACCGCGGAGTCGGCGCCAGCCCACCAGCGGGGGGTGAGCAGGACACGCAGCGCCGACGAGGGCGACCAACCAGCCAGGGTGGCGCCGAGGGACGGAACCGGACCCCGCTGTGGGCGTTCCTCGCGGCCAACGTGGTCTCCATCTCGGGCACCCGCGTCAGCGCGATCGCCATCCCCTGGCTGGTGCTCACCACCACCGGGTCGGCGACCAAGACCGGCCTGGTCGTGGTCTTCGAGATGACCCCGCTGGTCATCACCAAGGCGCTCGGCGGCCCGATCATCGACCGCATCGGACCGCGCCGCGTGAGCGTGGTCGCTGACCTCGCCAGCGCCGTCCTGGTCGGGCTCGTCCCGCTGTTGCACGTGCTCGGGCTGCTGAGCTTCCCGGCACTGCTGGGGCTCGTGGCTCTCGCCGGCGCTGCGCGCGGACCCTCGGACGCAGCCAAGGGCACCCTCGTCCCCGACATCGCCGAACAGGCTCGCGTGCCGATCGAGCGCGTGACCGGGCTCGAGAGCAGCACCGACCGCACAGCCACGATCATCGGACCGGCCGTGGCCGGCGTGATCATCGCCCTCGTGGGGGCCGCGAACGCCCTCGTCATCGACGCCGCGTCCTTCGCGGTCTGCGCGATGCTCATCGGACTCTGGGGACCGGCACGTCACCTCGACGAGACGGACGACGACGCACCACCCGAGACCTACCGGCGGCAGCTGCGCAGTGGCTGGGACTTCCTGGTCCACGAGCCGCTCATGCGCAGCATCACGGCGATGATCTTCGCGACCAACCTCCTCGACATGGCCTTCATGTCGGTGCTGCTGCCGGTGTGGATCATGGACCACGGCTACGGCACGACCCAGATCGGCCTGATCGGCTCGGTCTTCGGCGTGACCGCCACGATCGGGGCACTGCTCGCGGCCGCACTAGGCGAGCGGCTGCCACGTCGGATCACCTATCTCGTGGCGTTCGCGATCGCGGGTTGCCCGCGGTTCATCGCCCTCGCGCTGGGCGCCCCGATCTGGCTGATCCTCGGCATCTGTGCCGTCGGGGGCTTCGGCGCCGGCTTCATCAATCCCATCATCGGCGCGATCTACATCTCGCGGATCCCGCGGCCGCTGCTCGGCCGGGTGGGTTCGCTTGCCGAGTCGATGGCGTGGGCCGGGATGCCGCTCGGTGGCATCGCGGCCGGCGGGGCCGTTGCCGTGGTCGGTCTCGCGCCCGCTCTGCTCCTCGCCGGTGGCATCTACTTCCTCGCGACGACCCTGCCCGGCCTGCTGCCGCAGTGGAAGGAGATGGACGAGCGCCGCACCCCAACGCCGCCCCCGGCCGGGCACGGCTTCCCCGAGCCGGCTGGGGTCCCGGACCCCGAGAGCGCTCTCGGCGTGGGTGTCCGGTCAGACGGGATCGCCTGATCCCGAGCGGCGCGGTCCGGCTTCGCGGTCGAATCGGCTTGCGATGACGTCGTGCTGGGGTGAGACTCGCCGGCATGAGCACCGACCGTCCGATCGCCCTGGTGACCGGAGTGGGCCGCACCGCCGGAATCGGCGCGGCCGTCGCCCTGCGACTCGCCTCCGACGGCTGGGACGTCGCCACCACCTACTGGGCAGCGTATGACGACCGGATGCCTTGGGGACGTCAGGTCGCCGACGTCGACGAAGTCGGAGCAGCCCTGCGCGACAACGGCGCTCGCTCCCTCAGCGTCTCGGCGGACTTCGAACGCCCTGAGGCTCCCGCAGAGGTGTTCGACCAGGTGGAGCGTGACCTGGGACCCGTGACCGCGCTCGTCATGTGCCACTGCGAGTCGGTGGACTCGTCCCTCCTCGACACGAGCGTGGAGAGCTTCGATCGGCACAACGTGGTCAACCCCGGGCCGGTCGACACCGGCTGGATGAGCGACGAGCTGCGTGAGCAGATCGCTGCCGCCCAGCCGCGGGGGCGCGGTGGCCGGCCCAGCGACACCGCAGCCCTCGTGTCATTCCTCTGCTCGTCCGAGGGCGAGTGGATCAACGGTCAGCTGCTGCACAGTGACGGAGGCCTGCACGCCTGACGACCCGTCGGTCAGGGAGGGCCCTCCAGAGGCGCTTGGCGGAGGAGTCGTCCAGCCCGGAGAGCACCTGCTCGGCGGCGACCGCTAGATCGGCCTCACGTGACCCGGCCGAGCAGGTGCAGGGCATGGAGCCAGGGATCGGAGTCGTCTCCGTCCACGACAGGGGCGAACGGGGCGTCCACGGGGCGCTGCGTCGGGACCAGTTGCGCCTGGCGGGCGACGAGGTCCACGAGGGCGGGGGCGGGGCGGTGGGGAGGGCCGGTGATGTCCCAGGTGTGCACGACCGTGTCGAGTGTCTGGAACCCCAGCACCGCCTCGCCGGTGTGCCGCGTCTCCGGCCGCACCTCGACGAGGCGGATCCGGTCGGCCGGTGACGTGGCGGCCTGGCGGAGGGTGTCCACCGATTGCGCCCACTGGTCCACCGTCCGCGGGGCGTAGGCGTCCTGCGGCGCGTCACCGTCCGCGAGGGCAGCGGCGAACCCGAAGTTCTGGCCGGTCATGTGCTCGACGAGCTTGCGGACGCTCCAGCCGGCGCAGCGGCTGTCTCGGCCCCAGTCGGAGGAGTCGAGCGCGTCGATGACGGTGGTCGCGTCGTCGAGCGCCTGTCGATGGAGATCGCGGATCGAGGTCACGCTTCATCATGCCTCCCGTCGAGCGACGGGGGGCAAGGCTTTTAGCTCACGAGAGAACTCCGGAACTGCCGGCGCATCGCGGCATCCCAGACGCGGTCGCCGCCGAACCGGCGCAACGCGATCAGCGCGCGTGCCATCGGCGTGATGACGTAGCGGCTGCGCGGGTGCTCGGCCTCCAGGGCCTTGAGCACGACGCTCGCCACGCGCTCCGGGGTCGAGGCCCGCAGCGCGCTCGCGTAGGTGCGCGCCATGCGAGGACCCGGCAGCCCCTGTCGGCGAGGCGGGCCAACGTCTCGGCTCTGCGGGCAGTCGCGTAGACGTTGTGGCCCGCCCGCACGAGCAGCTCGGCGGTGGCCGCGTCGATGCCCGAAGAACAGCCGGTGATCAACACAGGAGAGGACGCTGCCATCCCTCCACTGTGACAGGTGGCGCCGCGCTGCCCAGCCCTTCCTATGCTGGCCGCGTTGGCCGGCCCTTCCTATGCTGAGGGTCATGAAGAGCTACGAGGCAGCCGAGGACCGTTACGAGTCGATGCAGTACCGCCGGTGTGGCGCGAGCGGGCTGCAGCTCCCCGCCATCTCGCTGGGCCTGTGGCACAACTTCGGCAACGACAAGTCGATCGACACCCAGCGCGACATCCTACGTCGCGCCTTCGACCTCGGCATCACCCACTTCGACCTCGCCAACAACTACGGACCGCCCTACGGTGAGGCGGAGCGCAACTTCGGCCGGTTCCTGCACGAGGACTTCGGGCCCTACCGCAACGAGTTGGTCATCTCGACCAAGGCGGGCTGGGACATGTGGCCGGGTCCCTACGGCATCGGCGGCTCGAGGAAGTACCTGCTGTCCTCGCTCAACGACTCCCTGCACCGGATGGGTCTGGACTACGTCGACATCTTCTACAGCCACCGGGCCGACCACGAGACTCCCGTCGAGGAGACGATGATGGCCCTCGACCAGGCGGTCCGGTCGGGCAAGGCGCTGTATGCCGGGATCTCGTCCTACTCGGCGAAGCGCACCAAGGAGGCCGCCACCATCGCGCGCGACCTCGGCACCCCGCTGCTTATCCACCAGCCGTCCTACTCCATGCTCAACCGCTGGATCGAGCAGGACCTGTTCGACGAGCTGGAACGGCAGGGCATGGGGTGCATCGTCTTCTCGCCGCTCGCGCAGGGGCTCCTCACGGACCGCTACCTCGACGGCATACCCGAGGATTCCCGTGCGGCGCAGGGGAAGTCGCTGCTTCCGGAGCACTTGGACGAGTCAGTCCTCAAGCACGTCCGGGCACTCAACGAGATCGCCGGGCAGCGCGGTCAGAAGCTGGCGCAGATGGCATTGGCGTGGTGCCTGCGGGACCCGCGCGTGACCTCGACCCTGATCGGCGCCTCGTCGGTCGAACAGCTCGAGACCAATGTCGCTGCGCTCCAGGGCCCGAGGTTCACGGACGAGGAGCTCGCGGCGATCGACCAGGACGCGGTCGAGTGCGGCATCAACCTGTGGGCCGAGTCCTCACAGGACTGAGCCTTGTCCGGTCACCGGCCCCGGTCGCTCGGGGGCGGTGCCCGGCCCCACGGGTGCCGTGTCCTGCTCGCGCCGCAAGGTGCTCGCGGCTGCGAGCGTGAGCAGTGTTGCGAGCGCTCCGGCGGCCACCGTCACCGCAAAGGCCGGCGTCTGCCCGCCCCAGTCGGCGAGCCTGCCGGCGATGCTCGATCCCACCGCGTAGCCGAGGCCGGTGGTCGCCGCCAGGGCGGTCATCGCGGCGCCGGTGCGTGACTGCGGGGTGATCCGCTCGGCGAGCGTGAAGACGCTGATCATGTAGGGCGCGATGGTCACCCCGAGGACCGCGAGTGCGGGAGCCAGCGTCTTCAGGCTGTCGACGAGCAGCAGAGGGGTCGACAGCACGAGCAGACCGAGCGCGAAGACTCGCAGCCGGCTCTCGTAGGCGAACCAGTCGGGCAGCCGCACCACGCACAGCCCGGCTGCGACGCTGCCGACGCCGAGCAGGGCATGCAGCAGCCCGGTGAGCCCCGGCACACCGGCGTTGGTGGCCAGCACCGAGGTCGCGGTCTGGACCGAGCCGAAGACCGTGCCCACGATGAGCTGGGCGACGACCAGCACGAGCAGTGCCGGGGTGAACAGCCGTCCCGCAGCCTGCCGGGGCGGCTGGTGCGCCCGGGTGAGGGTTGCTGTGGGGTGCAGGGCGAAGAGGGTGCCGAAGACGGCGAGCAGGACCGCGGCGGCGATCAACGCGGCGGCCGGGGCGACGAGGGCCGTGGCGATGCCGACCAGCGCCGGACCGAGGACGAAGGACGCCTCGTCGGCGGCACCCTCGTAGGAGAACGCCGCGTCGACCAGGCGACGCTGCTCCGTCCCCGTCTCACGGGTGATCGGGCGCCATCGCACCCGGGCCAGTGGACCGACCTGCGGCATCATCAGGCCCGCTCCCGCCGCGACGGCAGCCTGCACCGGCCACGCCACCTCCAGGTGCGCGAGGACGACGAGGGCGACGAGCCCTGCCGCGCCGGCGACGGACTGGACGAGCACCACCGGTCGCTGGCCGACCCGGTCGGCCAGCGATCCCGCGACCGGGGCGCCGGCCGCGTTGGCCATGGCGAGCGCTCCTGCGGACGCACCGCCGGCGCCGTAGCTGCCTGTCGAACCGGCCACCAGCAGCAGGGTGCCGAGCTGGCTCATGGCCAGTGGCAGCCGTCCGAGGAAGGCGATGAGGACATAGAGGGGGCCGGAGAGGGAGAACAACCGGCGGTAGGACGCGACGGGCGACACGTTGACGGAACTCCAGGGACGTGGATGGGCGCGTCTTCCCACCCAACAGACGCGTGTGTAGCCCTTAGCGTCCGCCAGTCTACCGGCTGTTTCGTCGCGAACGTGACGGCACGGCATACGCTCGGACTCGTTCGACCCGGGACCAGCCGCGAGAGGAGAGCCGATGAGGGTCTACCTGTCCTTCGACTTCGAGGGAGTGGCCGGCATCGTCGACTGGTCACAGTGTCGACCGGGCGGCGAGGGCTACGAGATCGGCTGTCGGCTCGTGCTCGGCGAGGTCAACGCCGCGATCGAGGGCGCGTGTGCGGGCGGCGCGACCGAGATGGTCGTCAACGACGCCCACGGCGCGATGCACAACCTGGACCCTGCCGCGCTCGCGGGGCGGGCGACCTACGTCTCGGGCCGGCACAAACCCCTCTACATGATGGAGGGGCTTGACGAGTCATTCGACGTGGTCTTCTTCATCGGCTACCACGGCTCGATCTCCGGCCGTTCCTCGACGCTGTCGCACACCTACAACCCCGAGGTGTTCAGCGAGGCCCGGGTCAACGGACAGCTCGTGGGGGAGAGCGGTATCAACGCCCTGGTGGCGGCGCACTTCGGCGTCCCGATCGGGCTCGTGACCGGGGACGCGGTCACCCAGCAGGAGACCGCGCCGTTCGCTCCGTCGGCGGTCCAGGTGGTCACCAAGGAGTCGGCCACCCGGTTCGCCGCGGCAAACCTCCACCCCGAGGACGCGCGTGAGCTGATCCACGACGCGGCCAGGGCCGCGGCCGAGCGGGCCCGCGCGGAGGAGCTCGAGGTGCCGCCGATCGCGACGCCGGTGCGGCTGGACCTCATGGTGCAGACGGCCGACATGGCAGAGGTCGGCAGCTGGGTCAAGGGTGCCGAACGGATCGACACCCGGGTGATCCGCATCGAGACCAACGACCTGCTCGCGGCGTTCCGGTCGTTCGTGGCCGTCAACTACCTGACCCGTCAGGCAGGTGGGAGATGACCAATCCCCAGGAAAGGCAACCCATGCAGTCATTCCACCTGTCTCCCACCGGCGGGCCCGCCCTGGTGATCCACGGCGGGGCAGGCGCGTGGTCGAGTGAGCTCAGCCTCGAGGCGTCCGGCAGCTACCAGAGCGGGCTGGCCGACGCCGTGGCGGCGGGAGCCGATGTGCTGGGTCGTGGGGGCACCGCCCTCGATGCGGTGACGGCGGCGGTCGTCAGCCTCGAGGACAACCCGCTGTTCAACGCCGGACGCGGGGCCTCCCTCACCACGGCCGGCACGGCCGAGCACGACGCCGCGGTGATGGACCACGAGGGCCGTGCCGGCGCGATCGCGGTGAGCCGGTGCGCCCGCAACCCGGTGCTGGTGGCTCGCGCCGTGATGCAGCGCACACCGCACGCGTTCATCGTCGGGCCGAGCGCGGACGCGGTGCGGGGGTGGGGGCTGGAGACCGCGGAGCCGGACTACTTCGTCACGCCCGCGCGCCAGAGGCAGCTGGAGGACGTGCTGGCTGCCCGCACCGAGGCGTCACGGTCCGGCACGGTCGGTGCGGTCGCGGTCGACGGACGCGGGCGCGTGGCCGCGGCCACGTCCACGGGTGGCATGGTCGGTCAGAGCGAGGGCCGGGTCGGCGACTCACCGGTCATCGGGGCGGGCACCTACGCTCGCGGCGACACGGCGGCGATCTCGTGCACGGGGGAGGGTGAGGCCTACCTGCAGGGAGTCGTGGCCCACGACATCGTCAGCCGCATGCGGTATGCCGGGTCGTCGCTGGAGCAGGCAGTCACCGCGACGTATGACGTGGAGCTGGAGTCGCGTTCGGCCACGGGCGGCACGATCGCCGTGACCCCGGCCGGTGAGGTGCTGATTGCGCACAACAGCCCCGCCATGTTCGCCGGTTACTGGAATCCGGCAGGCACGCGCGTCTTCGCCTGAGGCCTGCCGGTCGCGGTTTCGACAGACGGTTACCGCTGCAGGTCACCGCACGGGGGTGACGTTGAACTGCATGCGAGGGTGGGCGATGGCTTCTTGCGCCTGCACCAGCTGCAGCTCGCGCCGGCCAGAGTCCAGAGTCGTCTGCAGGATGTCGAAGATCGAGGACACGGTGCGGCCCAGCGCTTCGTCGAGGCGGCCCGTCTCGAGGTGGTGAGCAGTGAAGAGCGCGGCCGTGACGTCACCGGACCCGTTGGCCTTCAAGGGAAGCAGGGGTGTCTGGACGATCCAGGCTTCCTCGCCGTCGGCCGCCAGCATCTCGATGGTGCCTTCGGGCGCGTCCGGCCGCATCAGACTGGTCACCAGCACCGTCCGCGGGCCCATGTCCCGCGCGGCGCGGATCGAGGCGAGCGTCTCGTCGATCGTGTGGGGATCGGTCTCGGTGAGGAAGCCGAGCTCGAACTGGTTCGGGGTGATCAGGTCGGCGTGCGGCACGACGCTCCTGCGCAACAGGACCGGGATATCGGGGTGGACGAAGCAACCGCTCTTGGCGTTGCCCATCACCGGGTCACAGGCGTAGATGGCCGCCGGGTTGGCCGCCTTGACCTCAGCCACCGCGTCGATGATGACGCCACCGATCTCCGTCCCGCCCTGGTAGCCGGACAGGACGGCGTCGATCTCCGGCAGGGCCCCACGCTCGCCCACGCCGGCGATGACGTCGCGCACGTCCTGCGCTGGTAGGACGGGACCGCGCCACCTGCCGTAGCCGGTGTGGTTGCTGAAGTGAACGGTGTTCACGGGCCACACCTCGACGCCGATGCGCTGCAGGGGAAAGACCGCAGCGCCGTTGCCGACGTGGCCGTAGGCGACCGAGGACTGGATGGAGAGGATCGTCGTCACGGGGTGGATCCTCCCACGCCCGTGCTCGGCGGCCCGCAGCAAAGGGTGGCTCAGCGCACCACCGCGACCGACGAGCTGGCGCGATGGAGCACACAGCGGCTGACCGACCCGAGCAGCAGTCGCTGGAAGCCACCGAGGCCACGGGCGCCCACCACGACGAGCTCGGCGTCGGCGGAGCCGTGGACCAGCGCATCGACCGGTCGGTCGTTGACCGCTTCCGCCGTCACCTCCAGGCCCGGGTGGGCGCGCCTGACCTGCTCGGCAGCGGTCGCGGCCACCTTCTCCGCCTGAGCTGCCATGGTCTGCTCCCACTCCTGCAGGACGTTGGCCTCCCAGTAGACCGACTCCCAACCCATGACCGGCGCCTCCTGCCAAGCAGCGACCACGTGTAGCGGTGCGTGTCGTCTGGCGGCGAAGGCCGCGGCATACTCGACAGCCTTGTCCGAAGAGCTCGACCCGTCGACGCCGGCAATGACGCCGCGCGGTGCAGGTCGCGGACCGGGCGCGCCGCGGACGACGACAACCGTGCAGCGGGCATGGGTGACCGTGGCAACCGACACCGATCCGAGCAGCGCACTGGTCACGGCACCACGGCCGCGGTGCCCGACGACGACCGCCGCTGCAGTCTCGGACGCCTTCGTGAGGGCCGAACCGGCGTTGTCATTGACGATCTGGCTGGTCACCCTGGACCGGTCCAGGGTCTTGGCGGCCAGCAGCTCGGCCTCGTGGCGTGCGCCCTCCACAGCAGCCACGAGCGGTTGTGGCACTCCCGGAGCCAGGTCACCCGACTGCGCGATCCAGGCGGGATAGAACGCGGCGAGGACGATGTGCAGGTCTGCATCCAGCAGGTTCGCCTCGGCCGCTGCCCACGCCACCGCCTCTCCTGCGGGCGGCGATCCGTCGAAGCCGACGACGAGGTGACGTGTCTGGGGCAGCGACCCCTCGCGGGCGATCCGGCTCGGGTCAGGGGTGGTCATCTGGTCGGTTCCCTTCTCGATGCCCTGGTCAGCGGTATTCGAAGGCGGGCGAGCTCAGCGACCGCTCGCCGGGCCCGGAACGCGTGGGGCGCCCGGTGACCGGTAGCACGAGCACGTCGCACCGCGATCGCCGGACCGTCGCACCGCCGACCGAGTCCTGGGTGAGGTGCCCGACGGGCGAGGACCCACGTGAACCGATGACCAGCAGGTCTCCCGGGGCGGCCTGGTCGGCCAGGGCCGCGGCCGGTTTCGCGACGAGGTGCACGACGCGGCAAGGGATCTCGCGACAGTGCCCGTTGAGGGCAGCCCACGTTTCGTCCATGGCGGGCTCGAGCTCCTCGGCCGAGGCCACCGCGCGGACGACGACCACGTCCCAGCCCCGTAGCTCTGCCTCGGCGAGTGCAGGGGGCATCAACTCGGCGTCCTGCGGTGCGCCGCTGAACCCGACGACCACGGCCGGCCGACGGTGATCGTCGGCCTTGACCGAGGGACCGGCCAACAGCACCGGGCACCGGAACAGCCGGTCGAGGGCACGAGCCGTGGATCCCCAAGCGGTGGAGCCTGGGGCCAGGACGTCTGCCCCACCCACCACGAACAGGCGCGCGCGCGAAGCGAGCTGGTTGAGACGCTGCGAGTGCAGGTCGGCAACGGTCATGATCTGGACGGCAACGGACGGGTCGGTGTGGTTGGCTCGCCACCACGCCCGCTCCGCGATGCTCTTGGGGTCGTCAGCAGGCGCAGGCTGCAGCGGCGAGGGCGCGCCGGTCCGCTGGTGGGAAGGTTCCGCGTGCGTGGCGAGCAACGCCAGCGGGGCACGGTAGCGCGCCGCCTGCCTCGTGGCCGCAGCCACGGCGTCCTGGCTGACGGCCGACCCGTCACACCTCACCACGACCGGTCGCGCACTGGGCTTGGTCAACGTCATACCTGCTCCTTCATTGCTCTGTGAAGCCGCTCGCAGCCCGTAGAGACGAGTCGCCGATGCCGGGCCGGGGCCGTTGGACCGGCTCATCGCGCGGACGCCGGCTCGAGGACCTCGTCGGGGGCCGAGGCGGTCACGACGGGGCAACGTGCGTGGGTCCGGCAGTAGCGGGCCGTCCCGCTCGAAGCGCCTCGCGTGTCGGCGCCGACGACGAGGGCTGTGGCCGTGGCGCTCCGCTCGACCAAAGTCCGACCGGGATGGCCGCTGAGCACCTCGAAGGCCACGGGGATGCGGTGCTGGCCACGCAGCGCCCGCAGCGCGATCCCGAAGGTGGCGGAGCCCGCGTCCTCGTGCGCGTGCGCGGTGAGCACCTGCACGAAACGGACTCCGCACTGGCGGACGGCCGCCAACCGGACGGCGGCCCGGGCGACTCTCGCCGCCGACCCGTCGTTCACCAGACCGGCGACCACTTCACCGGCGGCGGTCGAAGGGCGTGAGGGACGGGGTGCGGACTGCTGCTCGGTCATGTAGCCATCGTGCCCAGCCGCCCTCGGTCGGGTTAGGGCCGAAGGTCCCTTGCGTCTTGTTCCTCCGGCGACGCAGAGTGGATCTCTCGCCCCGCGACGCGCTGTGGCGTGATCACGATCCAGAACATGTTCTCGGCCGCGGGGGCCCATGTCTGCAGCTGAAGCGAGCTCAGCCGATGCCGCTCATCGAGGTCATGCACGATGGTGGCGTGCCCCTGGAGAAGGACGCTCCAGCCCCAAGAGCGGGACGTCTCGTGTCCATCCACCTCGAAGGCCATCGGGCCCTGATCGGCGGCAACCTGGAGCTTGCTCCCCCAGGTGGTCTGGAAAGCGATGCGCTCGCCGACGACGAGGTGGTTGACGGGCAGGATGACCACCTCGTCGTCCGCGGCGAAGGCGACCCGGCCGACAGGCTCCTTCCGGATCCGGTCGAAACACTCCGCCCGGGTGAGGACGACGAGGCCCCTTCGGTCCTGCGTCGGGCTGTCGTCAGCCATGTCGGTCCCTCGCTGTCGGTCGGCCAGTCCATCGTCACACGTCGCCTCCTGCCGGGCTGGACGGGACCGTCGACACGATGGCAGTGCCGCAGACTCGAGGTCCTGTCGTCGTCACTCCTGGTGGTGCGCCGGGCGTATGACGGCCACCGGGCAGGCGGCTCGGGCCAGGACCGCGCGGCTCACAGACCCCAGCAGCAGGCTGGTGAATCCACCCAGTCCGCGACTGCCCACCACGAGCAGGTCCGCCTGGCGCCCTTCGTCGAGCAGGGCCTCGACGGGGTGCGCCCGGAGGATGTGCTCGCGGACGTCGACGTCCGGGTACTTGCTGCACCATCCTGCAAGCGCCTCGGAGACCATGGCCTGTCGCTCCTGGACCATGGCTTCGTGCTGCTCCTTGGAGAGGGCCAGCGTGGCCAGGCCGTCGACCAACTCCTCGGCCCAGGCGTGGACGGCGGTCAGACCCACCGAGCGCGAGGACGCCTGCTCGAAGGCGTAGCCGACTGCATCCTGGCAGTTCGCCGAGCCGTCCACCCCGACCACGACGCGAGGCTGGCCGGGAGCAGCGACCGGGTTGCCACGCACCACGACGACGGGGCACTGGGCATGCGCGCTCACCTGGGCAGAGACCGAGCCCAGGAGCGCCTGCTTCGCCGGGCCGCGGCCACGCGCGCCCATCGCGACGACCTCGGCATCGTGGGAGAGGTCGATCAGTGTCTTGGCCGCGTGGCCCACCGCCGAGTCGGACGACACCACCACTCCCGGCGCCTGTCGTCGCACCCGGTCGACCCGCTCCTCGAGCAGCTGGTCCTGGATGTCGATCAGCTCGCGTGGCACCGGCGCTCGAGCCATCAGCCACCAGTCGTCCACGCCGCGGGCGTGCACCAGGTGCAAGGGGAGATTGCGGCGCCGGGCCTCGTCGACGGCCCAGTCCAGGGCGAGGTCGCTGGCTTGCGAGCCGTCGATGGCCACCACGACGCTGCGACGCGAGGGAGTGTTCATGGGAGTGCTCCTTGCTGCGAGTCCTGAAGACGACGACGCAAGTTCGTCTGATCACCACGGTCGTCGACGGGCGAGCCGGTGTGCAGGGCCATTGGTCCCCTTACCGACGAGCGCCCTTTCCGGGCCGGGAGCAACATGGTGGCCGTTTGGCGATCTGGTGGTCAGGACGGGAAGGTCACACCTCTGGAGTCGGCTTCGTCCCCGCCCTGGTCGAGTCGGAACGGTGGGTACTCGTCGGTCATCAGCGCCACATAGCCCGCGACTCGCAGCACCCAGCGATTCATGCCGAGGAGCAGGTCGAAGAGGGGTTTCGGGTAGCGCCCGGTGAACAGCAACACGGCCGCTGCCAGTGTGGCAAGCAGGGCTATCAGGCTGGCCCCCGCGGACCACGGCGAATCGAGCTGGCCGGCGCCGTGGCTCGCGGTGTAGAAGCCGCCTCCGAGGAAGAACGCGAGCACCAGGTAGTGCGGGATCGCGAGGAGCCACCACTTGATCAGGACCAGCCCGCGGGACAGGTGCGGGGGGTAGTCCACCTCGAGGTGGGTGGGGTAGTCCGGCTTCTCCCGAAGAGAGAAGGGCGGGTACTGGTCGGTGGCCAGCGCGCCATACGCGTAGTAGGCGACTCGCCAGCTCCATCGCAGGACACCGACGTTGAACTCGAAGATTCGCCGGGGGTACCGACCGGTGACGACGATCGCGAAGAATGCGGCGACGCTGAGCAGGATGAAGGCAGGCCACAAGAAGCCCAGCACCACATAGTGCGGGATGACCAGCAACCACTTCACGAGCCACAGCCCTCGGCTGACTCCCGGGTCCAGCCTGGCCGTCACCCGCACCGGATAACTCGACGTGATCATGGCGCTCTCCCCTCCAAAGTCGTGGTGCTTTGACACTGCTCGCGCGACCCCCGGGTGAGCAGTGCCGAACGTCCCGCCGTGGAAGCTCTCAGTGCATGAGGCCGGCAGGCGTGCCCCGCAACAGGGCGGGACCTTCGGCCCTGCCGCGGGTCCGCGGCTGGCCGGATGCTGGCGAGGAGCCGGATCGCCGCCGGACCCGCCGGTCTGCCGGTGATTCCGGGGCAGCCCAGGAGAGGACGCGGCCATGTTGGTTCGTGAAGTGATGACCCAGCCGGCGCTCAGTCTGCCGGTCGGCGCGACGATCGACGAGGCGATGCGATTGTTGGTCAGTGCCAGGATCTCGTGCCTGCCGGTCGTGGACGAGCGCGACCGCGTGGTGGGTGTCGTGAGTGAATCCGACGTCCTGCGAGACCCTCTCGAGCCAGACCCCCGCGCGCACGCACGATCATCCGTCCCCCCGCCACCCCGGCATCACCAGGTCGAGTCCGTCATGACACGTGGCCCGTTCACGACGCATGAGCGAGCCGACGTCGCCGACGTCGCGGCCGTCTTCGCCGAACGCGGTTGGAAGAGCATCCCGGTCGTGCACGATGACCGTCTGGTCGGCGTGATCAGCCGCAGTGACGTGGTGCGCGCGCTGTCCCGCTGCGACGAGGAGATCCAGGCGGACGTCAGGCTACGGCTGGCGTCGGACGGGCTGCCCGGCTGGCGAGTGCGGGTCTGCGACGCGGAGGTGACCGTCAGCGGCGTGCGTTCGAGACGGGATGCCAGCCTGGCCGAAGCCGTCGCGGCGTCCGTCCGCGGCGTCCGGAGAGTCGTGGTCCTGCCACCCGAACAGACCGCCGTCACCACCCAGATCGGGAGACGGTGATGCGCGCAGCGTTGTTGGACGGGTATCGCACGGACTTGGAGGTTCGCGACCTACCTGTGCCGGAACCCGGTCCGGGGCAGGTGTTGGTCCGCGTGGGAGGGGCTGGACTGTGCCACTCCGACCTGCACCTCGCGGACGGGGACATCCCCGTCCTCCCCTCCTTCCCGTGGGTGCTCGGCCACGAGGTGGCCGGCTGGGTGGAAGCGCTCGGGCGCGGAGTCCGCGGTGTCAGTCACGGCGAGCCGGTTGCCATCTTCGGCGGCTGGGGGTGTGGGACGTGCAGGGTCTGTGTCGGGGGCAACGAGCAGCTGTGCAACACGACCTCGTGGTTGGGGATCGGTCACCCCGGCGGTTTTGCCCGGTATGTCGTGGCCCCGGTGCGTCACCTGGTGCCCCTTGGTTCGTTGGATCCTGTCGCCGGCGCCCCGTTGACCGACGCCGCCCTCACGCCCTATCGGGCGGTCCGCAAGGCGCTGCCCCGGTTGGTGCCCGGATCGACCGCCGTGATCATCGGCTGCGGCGGACTCGGGCAGATGGCCGTGCAGTTGCTGTCCGTCCTGTCCCCGGCGCGAATCGTGGTCATCGAGCCGTCCGAGCGCCGCGGTGGCATGGCGCGGGAGCGCGGCGCCGCCGAGGTGTTCCATCCCGACGACGAGGCGGTATCGGGCCTGGGCGGCGAAGCCGACGCCGTGCTCGACTTCGTCGGGAGTGACGGCACGCTGGCCATGGCGGGTTCGTTCGCCGGCGTCGGGGGCCTGGTCGTGATCCTCGGCATCGCCGGGGGCTCCCTCCCGGTGAGCTTCTTCGCCCCGACTGCCGAGGTCGAGGTGACCACCAGCTACTGGGGCAACCGGGCCGAGCTGGAGCAGGTGATCGCCTTGGCTCAGGCCGGTCGGATCAGCGTGCCGGTGCACGAGATGGACCTCGCGGCAGTCAACATCGCGATGAAGCAGCTGCGAGCCGGCGAGGTCGACGGCCGGATCGTCCTGATTCCCTGACGGCGCCGCGCAGCTCGGCACTCGAGGTGCCGGCCGGCAGTGCCAGCGCGGAATTGCGATTCAGACCCCTAGCTCCGGTGGCGCCCAGGGATGTCGACAAGGACGGGAGCGGGTGTGGCCGGGCCGCTTCTCAGGCTCGGACCACGGCCACCGGGCAGGCGGTCCGGTGCAGCGCGGCGCGGCTGACCGAGCCGAGCAGGAGCCGGTCGAACCCGCCCAGCCCCCGGGTCCCGACGACCACGAGGTCGGCCGTCCGCGACGCTGCGGTCAGCGCAGGACCGGCCGCGCCCTCGACGACCTGGACGTCGACGGCGAGGTGTGGGTGGCGTTCGTGGACGGAGTCCACGGCGTTGTCGGCGTTCTCCTCCGCCTCCGACCGCGCGCTCTCGCCCCAGCTCGGGTCCGGCATCCCCCAACTTGCTTCCTGCAGACCCGGACTCATCGGGCGCTGCCACGCAGACAAGACCACCAACGAAAGTCCGTGGCGCACCGCGTGATCGCTGGCGTGGTCCACCGCGACGGCCGAGGCGGGGCTGCCGTCCACACCCACGACCACCGGGCCCTGCTTCGAGCGGTCCTCGGAAGGCTCCGGCACCACGACCGCGGTGCAGAGGGCGTGCGCCGTGACGGCGAAAGACACCGAGCCCAGAAGGGCCGAGGCTGCTCCACCGCGGCCCCGCGTGCCGACGACCACCATCCGTGCGTCCGCCGAGGCCTCGACCAAGGCGTTGGAGACGCTGCCCACGATGGGCTCCACCAGGATGTCTGACGCTGGCAGGGACTTCGCGGCCAGCCGCTGCCCCTCCTCGCCGATGGACCGAGCCCCGTCCTCGAGGTCCTGGATCACCGGGCCGGCGTAGGGGCCGGCCGCGAACGCGGAATACGAGGCACCGGTGATGATCCGCAACCGGGCCCCGAGCAGCTCGGCCTCGCCTGCGGCCCAGGTGACGGCGGCTGCAGCAGCGGGCGACCCGTCATACCCGACGACAAGGTCGCTGTGGCGTTCGGTGGTCTCGCGCCTGGACATGTGGGGCTCCTTCCGGGTTGCTTTGATCTATCACCAGCCTGTCGGCAGCCGGCTCGAGGGCACAGGGCCTGAGGTCCTGCTTCTGCCAGGTGTGCCCCGACGGCCGGGACGAGCAGTCCCCAGAGCCATGGACGTCCTTCTCAGCCTGCGAGAGCCCCGTGACGCCGGGGAGTGTCTGCATCGGCCGCCCGCAGGCCGTCGGAGACGAGACGTTGTCCCGTCGCGATCGTCTCCTCCAGGGTCGTCGCAGCCGTGTCGGGTCGGCCGGACTCGAGCGACCACTTGGCGGAGGCCATGCCCTGGATCAGGGAGTCATTGACCTGGACGGCCTGCCGGTGACGCAGTTGGGCGATGGCCAGGCACTGACGCTCCTCGTCGGCGCGCTTGAGCCGATCGGCGGCATCGCCCACCAGCACGCCCAGGAAGAGGAGCGGGCCGATGCGGGACAACCACCCCATCAACGACAGGTTCACACCGTCGATCCAGGCCCACAGCCCGATGAGGCATGCGGCGACGAGACCTGCGACCAGACCGACCCGGGTGCCGAAGGTCAGCGCCAGGAGGCTGATCGGGAAGACGAGCAGGATCAGCAGAGCATCGCTCGCGTCACCGAAGAAGAGGCGGACCACGAACACTGCCATGAACATCGCCGCGCTGGCGCCCACCGTGAGCGGTGGGCGCTCGCGAAACCATGGGCCGGGGCTCTGCTGCTCCGCTTCAGAGGTGTGCTGGGTGCTCATTTCTGTAGTCTGGCCGGTCGCGGCCGGGAGTGGAGGGGCCCAAGGTCCCGTCATGGGGTTCAACCGCGACCGCTGGTCACGTCGAGCACTGCTACGCCGGTCACCCGCCCCTCCCACAGGTCGTCGAGGGCTTCGTTCGCCCGGTCGAAGGGGTATGACGTGACCTGCGGCCTGATCCGCAGTGCGGCGGCCAGCCGCAGCAGCTCGGCACCGTCGGCTCTGGTGTTCGCGGTGACGGACGTGACCGTCTTCTCCAGGAACAGGTGTCGTCCGTAGTCCAGCGGGGGCACGTCGCTCATGTGGATGCCGGCCAGCGAGAGCGTCCCGCCACGGTCGAGTGCCTCGAGGGCCACCGGCACCAGTTCTCCGGCGGGTGCGAACACGATGGCGGAGTCCAGTGGGACCGGTGGGTGGTCGTCGGCAGCGCCGGCCGAGAGCGCGCCGAGCTCCAGCGCGAGCGCGCGAGCCGAGTCGCCACGGGTGAGAACGTGCACCTGTGCCCCCTGGGCGATGGCCAGCTGGGCCGTCAGGTGCGCACTCGCTCCGAACCCGTAGAGCCCGAGCCGGCCCCCGGGCGGCAGCCCTGCCCGCCGCAGAGCGCGGTAACCGATGATGCCGGCGCAGAGCAGGGGCGCCAGGTCGGCACTGGCCAGCTCGTCCGGTAGGGCGTAGGCAAAGGCCGCGGGAGCCACCGTGTAGTCGGCGTAACCCCCGTCCTCGTCCCACCCGGTGAATCGTGCCGCGGGGCAGAGGTTCTCGGCACCGGAACGACACCAGCGGCACTGCCCGCAGGTGCTCCGGAGCCAAGCGATCCCGACCCGGTCGCCCACGGCGAAACCGATGGTTGCCGGGCCGAGGCCGACGACCGTGCCGACGACCTCGTGGCCGGGGACGACGGGCCACCGGTGGCGCGGCAGGTCGTGGTCGGTGACGTGCAGGTCGGTGCGGCAGACCCCGCAGACCTCGACCCGCACCAGGAGCTCACCGGCGGCGGGGGACGGGACCGGGCGGGTGCCGGCGCGCAGGCGAGGGCCTCCTGGGCCCTCGCCGGTGGTCTCCCACACCCGCATCATGGTCGGGAGCTGTCGCCCCGCCTCGGCGCTCATGAGCGTGTGCGACCACTGGTCCCCGGCTCACCGGAGCTGCCGGTCACGGTGCCACCTGGCACGGCGAAGCGCATCCCGGAGATGCTGTCCGGCTCGATGCGGACGTAGCGCGGCTTCGGTGCGTCGTGCCACGGGAAGACGGGAAGACTCAGTGCGTCGAGGACGTCACCCATCTCGAGGATCTCGTGGGCGCGGCCCTTGACGACGACGCTCCACGCGGAGCCGGAGGCGACGTCATACCCGTCCACCTCGAAGGCGACCAGTCGGCCGATCGCGGAGGCGAGCTTGGTGCCCTCCGCCGTGCGGAAGACGATGGTGCCGTGGTCGACGACGTGGTTGACGGGGAAGATGTCCGGGTGGTCCTCGACGACGACCGCCAGGCGGCCCACCACGCTGTCTCGCGCCAGAGCCAGGGCCTGGGAGGTCGACAGCCGGGTGGCCGAGCCGATCTCTGAGGTACTCATGCCTCCACCATCGCCCCTCCCAGCCAGACGCGGCAGGGCAAAAGGTCCTACATGTGGGTCAGCGCAGGCCCTTGCCGGAATGCCTCTGCACGGCGAAGACGGCCGCCTGGGTGCGACGCTCGAGCCCCAGCTTGGACAGCACCGACGTGACGTAGTTCTTCACCGTCTTCTCGGCCAGGAACATGGCGTCACCGATCTGGCGGTTGGTGAGGCCCTGGGCGACGTGCTCCAGGATGCGTTGCTCCTGAGGAGTGAGCTGGCTGAGCAGCTCGTCCGGACCCTCCTTCGGCGACCACTTCTTGCGCAGCTGTTCGGCCCGGTCCTCGTCCAGCAGGTTCTCACCGGCCGCGACCCGTCGGATCGCGTCGATCAGGCCGTTGCCCTTGATGTCCTTGAGCAGGTAGCCCGAGGCGCCGGCGAGGACCGCCGTCGCCAAGGCCTGCTCGTCGTCGTATGACGTGAGGATGAGCCCCTTGATGCCCGGGTCCACCGACCGCACGTCCCGGCACGAGTCGATGCCCGAGCCGTCGGGCAGACGGGCGTCGAAGATGGCGACGTCGGGCCGCAGCGCCGGGATCCGGCGCGTGGCCTCCGCCGCCGAGGCGGACTCGCCCACGACGATGATGTCCGGAGTCGTCTCGAGCAGCTCACGCAGACCCCGGCGGACGACCTCGTGGTCGTCGAGCAGAAACACGCTGATGGTCACCTACAGCTCCTTCACTGGTCCACGACATCATCGTGCCTCGGATGCCGTCGTGTCAGGGCCTAAGGTCCTCCCGTACCTGTGGCCGCGCTCCCCGGCGGCCGGCAGGTCGCTCCGCTCATTGTCGCCGCTCATCGTCGCCGCTCTAGTGATCGCGCTCCGCGGGCACCGTCCACGCCAGCACGGTCCCGGCGGGCGCGGCGGGATTGATCTCGAAAGTCCCCGCACGAGAGGCCGCCCGGCTGCCGAGGTTGACCAGGCCGCTGCGTGCGCTGGCGGGGTCCATGCCCACTCCGTCGTCGGTCACGACGATGCGGACGTGGTTGTCGCACCGCAGGTGCACACGCACGGAAGTCGCACGGGCGTGCTTCACGATGTTGGCCAGGGCCTCGCGGACCACGGCGACGAGGTCAGCCGCCAGGGAGTCGGTCAGGCCTGCCAGCCGTCCCTCGATGAGCAGGGTGGGCTCGAAGCCGAGGAGCTCCGAGGCGTCACCGATCAACCCGGCGATCTCGTCGCGGATCGTGCCGGCCGGCATGCGGTGCAGCTCGTAGATCGTGTGCCGGATGTCCTTGATGGCTCCGTCGAGGTCGTCGACCGCGTCGTCGAGTCGCTCGCGCACGGTCGGGTGGACGGCCAGGCGAGCGGCAGACTGGAGCGAGAGCCCGGTCGCGAAGAGCCGCTGGATGACATGGTCGTGCATGTCGCGGGCGATCCGGTCCCGATCCTCCAGGAGGGCCAACAACGTCTGGTCACGCTGGGACCGGGCGGCGAGCAGGGCGAGTCCGGCGTGCTGCCCGAACTCGAGCAACGGCTTGACGACCTCGGCGTCGGACGGGTCGTGTCCGGGGTCCCAGACCACGACCAGGAAACCCAGGTGGTCCCGGCCGGGCCCGAGGGGCATGATCGCGAACCTGCCGACCGATCGTCCGGCGAGGATCTCGACATCCTTCGACACGGCGGGGTCTCCATCCGTGTCATTCGTCCCCCGGACGAACGGGGAGGTGATCGCGTCCCAGGTCGCGGGATCGATCCTGTTGCCCACGCCGAGAGACGCCGACCAGCCGGCCGCGGAAGCCCTGGCAGGTGAGACGTCCGGCGTCTGCCGGGCGCGCACGACGAGGGCGCCGTCCTCGTCATACAACAGCACGAAGGCGAGGGGCGCGTAGGCGCGTTCGCCTGCGAGCGTGACCATCTTGTCGAGCGCTGGCTGCTCCTGCGGGCCGGAGAGCAGGGTCTGGGTCAGCTCGGCCACCGCGTCGGACCAGGCGCGAAGTCGCTTGCTCGAGGCGTAGAGGCGTGCATTCTCGATCGCGACTCCCGCCGCCGCGGCCAAGGCGGACAGCAGCGTCTCGTCCTCCTCGGAGAACTCCCTCGCGCCCTGCTTCTCGGTGAGGTACAGGTTGCCGAAGACCTCGTCGCGCACGCGCACCGGCGCCCCGAGGAAGCTGTGCATCGGCGGATGGTGGGGCGGGAAGCCGTAGGACTGCGGGTGCTCGGAGATCTCACGCAAGCGCTGCACCCGCGGCTCACGGATCAGCAAGCCGACGATGCCGTGCCCCTGCGGCAATTCACCGATGGCGCGGCGCTCTTCGTCGGTGACGCCGTGGGTGACGAACTCGGCGAGGTACTCGCCATCGGGGCGAAGGACGCCGAGCGCCCCGTAGCGGGCGCCGACGAGGGAGCATGCGGACTCGACGATGCGCGTGAGCACCTCCGGCAGCTCGAGGTCAGAGCTCACGGCGAGGACGGCATCCAGCAAGGCGGCCATGCTCTCGCGCGAGTGGTGCTCCCACCCGCTCGGGCCCTCGTCTTCGCCGGTCATGGAGCGATCGTAGGACGAACGTGGTCAGAGGGACGATGGCGCGGACGGTTCAAGCCCGGTGCGCTGCCGTGAAGGGCCCTCGACGCTCGGCCGGGACGTTGGTCCCGACTTGGGATGAGGGGCCTTTGGTCCCTGCTTGCGGTGCTCCCCAGCGGCCAACATCTGAAGTGCCCGAAGTTCGGGCGGCACTACCAGAAACGGAGATCGGGCCATGAGCACCCACGTCAACCGCATCAACTCCGCCGCGGCCCCCCAGCCCGCGGCCCCCCACATCGCAGCTCCCGCCGTGAGGGCGCAGGCCGAGCCGGTTGCCGCCAGGAGCGCACTGCGCCACGTGGCCGCCGCCCTGCGCCTCAGCCTTGGCTGGGTGTTCCTGTGGGCCTTCATCGACAAGCTGTTCGCCCTCGGCTTCAGCACCGGACGCAACCCGGAGACCGGGGTCGTCGACCGGTTCGGTCCCGACGCCTGGATCAACGGAGGTTCGCCCACCATGGGGTTCCTCAAGTTCGGCACCGACGGACCGCTGGCCGGGTTCTACCAGGGCTTCGCAGGGGCAGCATGGGCCGACTGGCTGTTCATGATCGGCCTCGCCGGCATCGGCCTCGCGCTGATGCTGGGCATCGGAATGCGTCTCGCCGCCGCCGCCGGCACCCTTCTGCTGGTCCTGATGTGGAGCGCCGTCCTCCCGCCGGCCAACAACCCCTTCATCGACGACCACCTGATCTACGCCCTCGCGCTGATCGCCCTGGCTCTCATGGGAGCCGGACGCACCTGGGGCTTCGGCAAGGTGTGGGAGCGCATCCCGTTCGTCCAGCGTCACCCCGTGCTGAAGTAACAGAGCACACCCCCCGGGCCGGAGGAAGCCATGCTTCCCCCGGCCCTCGTCCTGCCCGGGGTGGGCCCCGTCGGGCTCGAACCGACGACCAGCGGATTAAAAGTCCGATGCTCTACCAACTGAGCTAGAGGCCCGGGGACGGGAACCAGCTGGGAGCCCGAGGCATCCCTCGGGAGAGCCGGTCCACGGTCCCGCCGGTGAGCAGCCTACGGCAGGTCGATGGGCTGCTCGCCAACCCCTGTGCCTCCGATGGGGACGCTCAGGCGGTCACCGTGATCTCGTGGACCTCGTCGGCACGGTGACCTGCCCGCTCGTGGATCCGCTGCACCGCCTCGGCACTGGGTGCCTCCGACAGGCAGAAGACGTGGCCGGTCGCCGGATCGGCCCACGCGTGCTTGAAATCGACGCCTTCGTCGTCCTGGATGTCCAGGTCGGCCTGGTGGGCGGCGTGGAGCTGCTCGGCGGTCACTCCAGCCATCGTCGTGTGCACATCCATGAACTGCGGCATCTCGCACTCACCTCTCCTGGCAGTCGAGCGTTCACGGTCCGTCGGCCCGCGCCCTCAACGGTAGACCTTGCAGCCGGGCCCGGGGACGCCTTCTCCCAAACAGGTGGACCGCCTGGCCCGGCCCGGTCCGCTGGTCGCGAGTGGCGCCGGCCGGCCTGGATCACGATCTGGTCAAGACGGCATACAGCAGCCTGTTCCTTCCGTACTCTTCGCCTCAGTCACACTTCTTCGCCGTGGGGGTTTCACCGCAATGCGCCGCATGCTGCCTGTCTCCGTACTGTCTCTTTCCGTGCTCGTGGCACTGTCCGCCACGGGCTGCGCCCAGGTGTCCGACGCGCTCAGCGGACCGGCACCCACGCCGGTCAAGGTGAAGGTGTCCGGTGGAGACCGGCTCTCCCTGAAGCAGGCGCGCGCAAGCGTGCTGACCGAGCGTGACCTGCCCGCACGCTGGACGGCCGTGAAGGCATCGCCCGATCGGTCCGACGCCGAGGCCAAGCCAGAGGTTGGACGCACAGCCTGTGAACGCGCGTTCCTCAAGGTCAGCGCCGACCAGAGCGCCGCACCGACAGCGGAGGCCAAGGGCGAGTTCCGCTCCGGCACAGGTCTTTTCACGATCGCGCTGCGGACCGAGGTCTCCTCCTTCACGCGCGGGAACCAGGCCGCCGACGTGCGGCGGGTTGAGAAGGTGCTGCAGAAGTGCCCGAACATCACCATGAAGGACGGCGGCCAGACGATGAAGGTCACGGTGTCGCCACTGACCTTCCCGACGCTGGGGGAAGAGACGCTCGCGACCCGGATGACGGTGAGGTCTCGCGGGCAGAAGGTGACGCTCGACCTCGTGGCCGTCGGGATCGGGCACAACGTGGTGACCTTCTGGGCCGCCGGCCTGAAGCCGCTCGCCACCCCCGCACTGGAGCAGATCGCTCGGGCCGGGGTCGCCAGGATGGCCGCGACGTCCGAGCCGAGCTGACTCAGGCGGCGCCGACCCGCTCGGCGCTCGCTCCGCGACGGTGCTGTATGACGGTCACAGCCACCCCGACCGCGAGCCAGACCGCACCCACCACCTGGGCCCGACCGCTTGCCTCGACCAGGACGACGACCAGGATCGCGGCGCCGACCAGGGGTGCGACGAGGTGCTTGCCGAGGTGGCGCTGGTCCCCGAGCCGGCGCACCCAGAAGTAGCCGACGACGGAGCCGTGCAGCAGGATGAAGGCGCAGAGGGCTCCGACGCTCACGACGGAGACCAGGGTGTCGAGCCCGTCCGGGCGCCGCGCGGCCCAGACGGCGATCAGCACGTTGAGGACCGCCGCCACCAGCACGCCGACGGCCGGGACGCCGGTCCGCTCGTCGACCTTGGACATGGCCCGGGGCAGCCGACGCTCGCGGCTCATGTCCATCAGGATGCGGGAAGCAGCCGCCTGGCCGACCATGGCCGAGAAGGCTGCGCCGGCCGCCTTGGAGAGGGCGAGCAGGGTCGAGAGCCAGCCGGCGAGCTGGACGTCGACGAGGTGGTAATAGGCCTCGCCCTGGCTCGCCGGGTCGGCAGCGAGCTCGTCAGGAGTGACGGGGGACAGGACGGACCCGACATACGTCTGGGCGGCGAAGAGCAGGCCCGCGATGACGAGGCACGTCAAGGTGGCCCGGCCCACGAGTCGGCTGCTCCCGGTGGTCTCCTCGGCGAACGTCGCGATGGCGTCGAAGCCGAGGTAGGACAACACGGCCACCGACACGGCGCCGAGCACGGCCGCGATGGAGAAGCCGCCCACTCCGGTGAAGGGTGACAGCCAGTCGCGGGTCGGGCCGTCGTGGGCCAGCAGCCAGACCCCACCGACCAGCACCATGCCGAGCACGACGACCTCGGCGAGCACGGTCAGCGCGGCGACCCGGGCGGCCACACGGACACCGGCGAGGTTGAACCCGGTGGTGAAGACCACGGCCATCGCGGTCCAGCCCCACGTGGGGATGGCAGGGAGGAAGGAGTGCAGGGCGATGCCGGTGAACAGGTAGGCGACGCTGGGGATGAGCAGGTAGTCCAGCATCACCATCCAGCCGGTGAGAAAGCCGGTCCGCGGCCCGATGCCGGCGCTCGCGTAGGCGAAGACCGAACCGGCGCGAGGCACCTCCCGAGACATCTGGGCGTAGGAGTAGGCCGTGAAGGACATCGCCAGTGTCGCGACGAGGTAGACCACCGGCACGGCGCCGTGGCTCTCGGCGTCCAGCGGTCCGAAGATGCTGACCGCCGCGGCCGGGCCGATGAAGACCAACCCGTAGACGATGAGGTCGGCGAAGCTGATCCGGCGCCGAAGCCCGGTGCCTGCAGACTGCTGTGGCGGCGCCACGTCCATGCGGCTCCCTTCCGAGGGAATGTTCTGATGGTAGGAGAGGTTCAGGTGACAGGTAGTTGAAACATCAACCATATAACCTACGATGAGGAGCGTTTCATGCAGTTCGGCATCTTCACCATCGGCGACGTGACGGCCGACCCCACGACGGGCCGGACTCCGACGGAGGCCGAGCGCATCAAGGGTGCCATCGCGATGGCCAAGAAGGCGGAGGAGGTCGGGCTCGACGTCTTCGCCACCGGAGAGCACCACAACCCGCCGTTCGTCGCGCCGGCGAACCCGCCCGTGCTCCTGGCCAACATCGCCGCGCAGACGCAGCGGCTCGTCCTGTCGACCTCGACGACGCTCATCACGACCAACGACCCGGTGCGGATCGCCGAGGACTACGCCTACCTGCAGCACCTCGCCGACGGCCGCGTCGACCTGATGATGGGCCGGGGCAACACCGGACCGGTCTATCCCTGGTTCGGCAAGGACATCCGAGACGGCATCCCGCTCGCCATCGAGAACTATGCGCTGCTGCGGGGGCTGTGGACCGAGGAGAACGTGACCTGGGAGGGCAAGTACCGCAGCCCGCTGCAGTCCTTCACCTCGACGCCCCGCCCGCTGGACGGCATACCCCCGTTCGTCTGGCACGGTTCGATCCGCAGCCCGGAGATCGCCGAGCAGGCCGCCTACTACGGTGACGGCTTCTTCCACAACAACATCTTCTGGCCGATGTCGCACACCAAGCAGATGGTGCAGCTCTACCGCCGCCGGTTCGAGCACTACGGCCACGGCTCGGCCGACCAGGCCATCGTGGGACTCGGCGGGCAGGTCTTCATGCGCCCGAACAGCCAGGACGCCGTGCGTGAGTTCCGGCCCTACTTCGACAACGCACCGGTCTACGGACACGGCCCTTCGCTCGAGGAGTTCATGCGGCAGACCCCGCTCACCGTGGGCAGCCCGCAGCAGGTCATCGACCGCTACATGACCATGCGCGACCACGTCGGTGACTACCAGCGCCAGCTGTTCCTGATCGACCACGCCGGCCTGCCGCTCGAGCTGGCGCTGGAGCAGATCGAGATCCTCGGGACCGAGGTCGTCCCGGTGCTGCGCAAGGAGCAGGACGCGCTGCGGCCGGCGCACGTGCCGGAAGCCCCGACCCATGAGTCGCTGCTGGCCGCACAGCGAGAGGATGTCCTCGACACCGACGACGCATTCGAAGGAGCGACTCTGTGACCGAACGCACGCTGACCGTGGTGTCCGCCGGGTTGCGCCAGCCGTCGTCGACGCGGCTGCTGGCCGACCGATTGGCGGCCGCGACGGTCCAGGCCCTGCAGGAGCAGCAGGTCGAGGTCGCCGAGCAGGTGGTCGAGGTGCGCGACCACGCGCACGCCGTGACGGACCACCTGCTGACCGGGTTTCCGTCCGGCGACCTGCAGGCGGCGCTCGACGACGTCGTGCGAGCCGACGGGTTGATCGTCGTGTCACCGATCTTCTCCGCTTCGTACAGCGGGCTGTTCAAGTCGTTCTTCGACGTCCTGGACCCCGACTCGCTCACCGGCAAGCCGGTGCTTCTCGGTGCGACGGGAGGCACCGCCCGACACTCGCTCGCGCTCGAGCACGCGCTGCGGCCGATGTTCAGCTACCTGCGCGCGGTGGTCGTTCCCACCGCGGTGTATGCCGCGTCCGAGGACTGGGGGGTCGGAGAGGGCTCCGGCTCGGGGCTGGTGAGCCGGATCGACCGTGCCGCTGGCGAACTCGCTGAGCTGATGGTGCAACGGCCTGCCCTGGCACCGGCTGACCCGTTTGCCGACCCCACCCCGTTCGCGCAGCTGCTGGGCGACTGATCTGGTTCACCCCGCCTGCCAACGGATCTCGCCGCCGACGACGGTGGCCAGCGCGCGAGTGTCATGGATGCGCCCGGGTTCGTGCGCCATCATCTGCTCGTCCAGGATGTCGGTGTCCAACGCGACGAAGTCCGCCAGTTTCCCGGCCACCAGGCTCCCCTTGCGGCGCTCGTCACCGTCGGCGTAGGCGGACCCTGCGGTGTGTCCCCGCAGCGCCTCGACCATCGTCAGCCGCTCCTGCGGCTGCCAACCGCCTGCCGGTGTGCCGTCGGGACGCCTACGGGTGACTGCGGCATACAGGGCAAACATCGGACTCGGCTCGGCCACCGGCGAATCCGGGCCGAAGGGCGCATCCGATCCCAGCGCCAGGGCAGCGCCGGTGTTCAGCAGGGAACGCCACCCGTAGGACACGACATCATGCTGGGGGAGCAGCGTCTCGACCAGGTCGATGTCACTGGTGCAGTGGGCCGGTTGCATCGACGCGACGACCCCGAGCTCCGCAAACCGGCGCACGTCGGCAGGTCGCAGGTGCTGAGCATGCTCGATCCGCAGCCGCAGCGCAGACGCGGTCTCGGAGCGGACCTTCGCGTAGGCATCCAGCACCGTGGCATTGGCCTGGTCACCGATCGCATGGGTGGCGACCGCGATCCGGGCGCGCAACGCCTTCCGGGTCAGGGCGGCCACCTGGTCGGTGTCGAGTCTCGCGATCCCGCGGTTGCCTTCAGCACCGTGGAAGTCGTGGCACATGTGGCTGGTGCGCTGCCCGAGCGCGCCGTCGCTGAAGAGCTTGACCGGCCCGACCCGCACCCAGTCGTCGCCGTCGCCGGTCGCGCGCCCCTGCGCGATCGCCGCGTCGAGTGCGGCTGCCGGGACCGACTTGGTCACGCGCAGCGCAAGGTGGCCAGAATCCCGCATCGCCAGGTAGGCCGCACGCGCGTCCTCACCGTCGAAGTCGGTGATGCTCGTGAGCCCGACCGACAACAACACCTCCTGGCAGCGCCGCAACAACGGCTCGAGCGCGCCGCCGGCCCCGCCCTCCTGGATCGTCTGGATCGCCACTGCTGCCCGCTCCCTCAGGATGCCGGTCGGCTCGCCGGCCGCATCGCGTTCGATCCTCCCGCCGACCGGGTCCGGGGTGTGACGGGTGATCCCTGCGAGGCGCAAGGCGAACGAGTTGACCCACATGGTGTGGCCGTCCAAGCTGGACAGCGCGGTGGGCCGGTCCGGGGTCGCCGCGTCGAGAGCCTGCCGGTCCAGCGTGCCCGCACCGTCCCAGGCGTTGCTGTTCCAGCCGCTGCCGAACAACCACTCGCTGCCGGAGCCTTCTCCGGCCCGCCGGCGGACCATCTCGAGGGCCTCGTGCAGCGACGAGGCGGCGCGCAGGTCGAGGCCCGCGAGACCCCGCGCCAGGGACGCGGAGTGGATGTGCGCGTCGTGCAGGCCCGGGATGACCAGCGTCCCGGGCAGGTCGACCACCTGCGAGGGCCCGACGTGATCCCGCAGCACCTCCTGCCGGCCCACCGCCACGAGCTGGGCGTCGTCGACGAGCAAGCCGGTCGCCCAGCGGGTCTCGGCGTCGCCCGTCCAGATCCGCGGGTGACGAAACAGCACGGTCACGGGCGCACTCTAGCTCCGGTCGATCGGGCTGCGTTGGTATGTCGTGTGCTTTGTGCGTCTTCGTCGTCGCCCATGTCTCCGGGGACGCGTCGAGGTGGTCAGTCGTCCAGTCGCTCCGGGACGCGCCGGTCGCTGACGTCGGCCGGTCCGGCGCGCCCCACGCGGCTGTGCCGGGCGCCATACGTGAAGTAGATGGCGAAACCGATTGCGAGCCAGATGAGGAACCGCGCCCAGGTCGCCAGGGAGAGGTTCAGCATCAACCAGATGCAGGCGAGAATCGACAGGATCGGCACCCATGGCACGGCCGGCACCCGGAAGGCTCGATGGAGGTCCGGCCGGGTCCGGCGCAGGATGATCACTCCGGCCGAGACCAGCACGAACGCAAAGAGGGTGCCGATGCTCACGAGCTTGGACAACTCTGCCAGCGGCACGATGCCGGCCAACACGGCGACGAAGCACCCGGTGAGCAGTGTGATGACGTGCGGGGTGCCGAAGCGGGGATGCACCGTCGCGAGCTTCTGGGGCAGCAAGCCGTCCCGGCACATCGCGAACAACACCCGGCTCTGGCCGAGCAGCAGCACGAGGATGACCGTGGTGAGGCCGCAGACCGCGCCGAGTGAGATCACCTTGCTGGCCCAGGTGACGCCGTTGGCCTGGAACGCCTCGGACAGCGGGGCGCTGGTGCTCATCCGTGGATCGCTGTATCTCAGCATGCCGGTCACCACGAACGAGACGGCCATGTAGAGCAGCGTGCAGATGGCGAGCGAGCCGATGATCCCCCGCGGGACGTCGCGCTTAGGGTTACGGGTCTCCTCCGCGGCGGTGGCCACGATGTCGAATCCGATGTAGGCGAAGAACACGACTGACGCTGCCGCGATGACCCCGAACGCGCCGAAGTGCGAGGGCGTCATACCGAAGACCGCCTGGATCAGCGGCTGGTCAGAGGCTGCAGCGTCGCTCGCGCTGGGCTTGCTCGGTGGCAGGAAGGGTGAGTAGTTGGCCGCCTTGATGAAGAACAGGCCGGCTGCGACCACGAAGAGGCACACGGCCACCTTGATGACCACGAGGACGCCGGTGAACCGTCCGGACAGCTTGGTGCCGAGGATCGCCACCGCGGTGAGGCCGAGCACGATCAGGATCGCCGCGATGTCGGGCCGCGCGTCGTCACCGGCCAGCCACGACGGCAGGCCGAACAGGTCGTGGAAGTAGGCCGACCAGCCACGAGCCACCACCGCCGCGCCGAGCGCGAGCTCGAGCACGAGGTCCCAGCCGATGATCCAGGCGACCAGCTCACCGAGGGTCGCGTAGGAGAACGTGTAGGCGCTGCCCGCCACCGGCACGGTCGAGGCGAACTCGGCATAGCAGAGCGCGGCCAGCCCACAGGTCACTCCGGCCAGCACGAAGGAGATGACGATCGCCGGCCCGGCATTGAGGTTGGCCTCCTGCCCGGTCAGCACGAAGATCCCGGTGCCGATGATGACGCCCACGCCGAAGAAGGTGAGATCCCAGGCGCTGAGCTCCTTCTTGAGCTGGTGCTCGGGCTCCTCGGTGTCGTGCATCGACTGCTCGACCGACTTGATCCGGAACACGTTCATGACGTTGCCTCCCACGCTGCGGCGTGTCTACGAGCGCTGTGGGGGGAATCATGCTCGCTTCGAGCCATTTCGGGTAGACCTCGGCGGTCGGCATCTCAGTCGCTGGTCCGGACGCACCGAGGAATGAGCAGCCGGCCGATCTGTGGGATCATCTGCTGCGCACCATGGGACCGTCGGTCCTGCCGGGCCTTCGCCGAGGCGTCAGATACCGGAGGAGACGGTCGAAGTGCCGGTGCACTGGTCGAGGACCGAAGGAGCAGTCGGTGAGAATTCGTCGCGCGTTGGCGCGTCTGGTGATGCGTGCCGCGCGATGGACCCCCGTCGGCGAGGTGCCCGAGCACTCGGCCATCGTCGTGGGCGGCCCGCACACCTCCAACTGGGACTGGGTGGCCACGCTGCTCATGATGTGGGGCAACGGCGCCGAGTTCCGGGTGCTGGTCAAGAAGGAGCTCTTCAAGGGCCCGGTCGGCTCGATCCTGCGCGCGACCGGAGGGATCCCGCTGGACCGGCGCAACCCAGGGGGGATCGTCCGGCGGCTGGTCAAGGAGGCGAAGCGGGAGGACGAGCGGTTCCTGCTGGTGCTCGCCGCCGAGGGCACGCGGGAGAAGGCGGAGTACTGGAAGTCCGGCTTCTACCGCATCGCCCAGCAGAGTGGCCTGCCCATCGCGATGGGGTTCGTCGACGGACGAACCCGCAGCTTCGGTTTCGGGCCGACGATCCGGCCGACGGGCGACGTGCGGGCCGACATGGACCTCGTCCGGGCGTTCTACGCCGACAAGTACGGCTTTCGCCCCGAGAACCGCACAGAGCCCCGGTTGCGTGAGGAGCTGCCCCGCGCCAACGAACCGGGGGACCGGCCGCCCGAGGCCGGCTGAGCGCTGCCGCTCGGCGCGCGACCACCGCGACCACACGGGCACCGCTGGGGCCATTGCTCGGTCGGCCTGCGGTTAGGGTCGTGGAGGCACCACACGGACGGAGGCGCGCCGATGACCGACTACGGGCACCAGCTGGAGTTCGGCATCTTTCCCAGCCCCGATGCCCAGCGGGCGCAGCAGACGATCGAGTTGGCGCAGCTGGCCGACGTGAGCGGCCTCGACCTGGTGAGCGTTCAGGACCACCCCTACCAGGCCAAGCACCTCGACACCTGGACGCTGCTCTCGGTCATCGCCGCGCAGACCAGCGCCGTCCGGGTCGCGCCCAACGTCGCCAACCTGCCGCTGCGGCCACCGGTCGTCCTCGCCCACTCGGTCGCCACGCTCGACCGGTTGAGCTCCGGCCGCGCCGAGCTCGGCCTCGGCACCGGTGCGTTCTGGGACGCGATCGTCGCTGCCGGGGGACGACGGCTGACGCCCAAGGAGTCGGTGGACGCGCTGGTCGAGGCGATTGGCGTCATCCGCGGGGTGTGGGGCGGCGGCACGGTGTCCGTCACCGGCGAGCACTACCACGTCAAGGGGTTGCACGCCGGCCCGCCGCCCGTGCACGACGTGGGCATCTGGCTTGGCGCCTACAAGCCGAGGATGCTGCGGGTCACCGGGCGGCTGGCCGACGGGTGGATCCCGAGCATGGGGTATGCCGATCCGTCGGCTCTCGCTGCGATGAATGCGGTCATCGACGACGCGGCCCTCGCGGCAGGGCGCGGGCCGGAGGCGATCCGGCGCATGTACAACATCTTCGGCCGGTTCGGGTCGGGCGGCGGCCTGTTGCAGGGAAGCCCCCGGGACTGGTCCGAGCAGCTGGCGGCGCTCGCCCTCGACGAAGGCATCAGCACCTTCATCCTCGGGACCGACGACCCCACCGACGTCCGCCGCTTCGCCGATGAGGTGGCGCCCGCGGTGCGTGACCTCGTCGAGCGTGAGCGGGCGCTCCTTGCCGGTGCCGCTGCCGGGAAGGGAACGAGCGAACCGGCCCCCGGAGACGGACGGGGTGGGGCGGACCACGGTGCCGGCCCGACGTCGGTGCTCGAGACCGGTCGACGACGAGCTGCGGAGGCGCGCGGGGAGGTGCCGCTCTCGGTCACACCGACACCGGACGACGGCACGCGGCTGAGCGTCGAGCTGCCGTGGGACGAGTCGAGCCGGCCGGTGGCGGCCAAGCCCGACGACGCGGCATACACGCGTGAGCAGCAGGCCCATCCGCAGCACCTCGTGGACATCCACGATGCGTTGCGCGACGAGCTGGCCCAGGTGCGTGGCGTGGTGGAGCAGGTGCGCCAGGGCCACCTGACCGTCGGCGCCGCGCGATCGGTGGTCAACACGATGACCATGCGGCAGAACGACTGGACCCTCGGCGCCTACTGCCAGTCCTACTGCCGCATCGTCACCGGGCACCACACCCTGGAGGACCGCAGCGTCTTCCGCCACCTGCGTCGTGCCGATCCCGCGATCACCGACGTCATCGACCGTCTCGAGGAGGAGCACCACGTCATCGCCGACGTGCTCGAGCAGGTCGACCGGGCGCTCGTCGGACTGGTGGAGGCGCCCGGCTACGGCTCGGACGGCGCTGCACGGCTGGAGGAGCTCCAGCGCAGCATCGATCTGCTCACCGACACGCTGCTGTCGCACCTGGCCTACGAGGAGCGCGAGCTGCTCCACCCGCTGGCGCGGTACGGACTCAACTGACGCGGGTTGAAGCAGCGGCTGAGCGGACCCGGCTGAGCCGATCCCGACGATTTCGGCACGCGCCGCGGGTGCGGGAGGATGGGGAGCCCATGACCCTCTCCGACCAGCTGCCCAGCGAGCCCGATCCCGACGCGCTCTATGACACCTTCGCCTCGTGGGCCGCATCGCGTGGGCTCGAGCTGTACCCGGCACAGCAGGAAGCCCTGATCGAGCTCGTGTCGGGCTCCAACGTCATCCTGTCGACGCCCACCGGGTCGGGCAAGAGCCTGGTGGCGACGGGAGCCCACTTCGCTGCGCTCGCGGAGGACCGGGTGTCGTTCTACACGGCACCGATCAAGGCCCTGGTGTCGGAGAAGTTCTTCGCGCTCTGCGAGATCTTCGGCGCACAGGATGTCGGCATGCTCACCGGCGACGCCTCGGTCAACGCCGACGCTCCGATCATCTGCTGCACCGCCGAGGTGCTCGCCAACATCGCGCTGCGGGAGGGGGCGGCGGCCGACGTGGGACTGGTGATCATGGACGAGTTCCACTTCTACTCCGAGCCCGAACGAGGCTGGGCGTGGCAGGTGCCCATGCTCGAGCTGCCGCAGGCCCAGTTCCTGCTGATGTCAGCGACACTCGGCAATGTCGACCGCTTCCAGGAGGATCTCACCCAGCGCACTGGGCGGCCGACCGCCCTGGTCACATCCGCCGAACGCCCGGTGCCACTCAGCTTCGAATACGTGCTCACGCCCTTGCACGAGACCCTGGAGGAGCTGCTCTCGACGCATCAGGCGCCGATCTACGTGGTGCACTTCACCCAGGTGGCCGCGCTGGAGCGGGCCCAGGCGCTGATGAGCATCAACGTGTGCTCCCGGGCGGAGAAGGACGCCATCGCCGAGCTGATCGGCGGCTTCTCCTTCCGCCCCGGTTTCGGCAGGACGCTGTCCCGGCTGGTGCGTCACGGCATCGGTGTCCACCACGCGGGGATGCTGCCGAAGTATCGGCGGCTCGTCGAGCAGCTCGCCCAGGCCGGCCTGCTCAAGGTCATCTGCGGCACGGACACCCTCGGCGTCGGCATCAACGTCCCGATCCGCACCGTGGTGCTGACCGGATTGACCAAGTTCGACGGCAGCCGGCAACGGGTGCTCAAGGCCCGCGAGTTCCACCAGATCGCCGGTCGAGCCGGACGCGCTGGCTACGACACGTCGGGGACGGTCGTGGTGCAGGCGCCGGAGCACGTCATCGAGAACACCAAGGCTCTCGCCAAGGCGGGCGAGGACCCCAGGAAGCGCCGGAAGGTCCAGCGCAAGAAGCCGCCGGAGGGATTCGTCAGCTGGAGCCAGGACACCTTCGACAAGCTGGTGAGCGCGGAGCCGGAGGTCCTGGTGTCGCGCATGCAGGTGAGCCACTCGATGCTGCTCAACGTGATCAGCCGGGCCGGTGACCCCTTCGCCGCCATGCGCAAGCTGCTGCGCGACAACCACGAGGAACCGCGCTCCCAGACGAGACTCGCCCGTCGCGCCATCAACATGTATCGGGCGCTGCTCACCGCTGGTGTCGTGGAGCGCCTCGCCGAGCCCGACGAGAGCGGGCGCACCCTGCGGCTGACGGTGGACCTGCAGGCGAACTTCGCGCTCAACCAGCCGCTGTCGACCTTCGCCCTCGCGGCCTTCGACGTGCTCGACCCGGAGTCCGACACGTTCGCGCTGGACGTGCTCTCGGTGCTCGAGTCGACGCTCGACGATCCCCGGCCGGTGCTGCGGCAGCAGCAGTTCAAGGCACGCGGCGAGGCCGTCGCGCAGATGAAGGCCGAGGGCATCGAGTATGACGAGCGGATGGAGCTGCTCGAGGACGTCACCTGGCCGATGCCCTTGCAGGAGCTGCTCGAGGGCACCTTCGCGATGTACCGCCAGAGCCACCCGTGGCTGGCCGAGGACGACCTGTCGCCGAAGTCGGTCGTGCGGGACATGTTCGAGCGGGCCATGACCTTCGGTGAGTTCGTCGCCTACTACGGCCTCGCGCGCTCGGAGGGGCTGGTGCTGCGCTACCTCAGCGACGCCTACAAGGCTCTGCGCCACACGGTGCCGGACAGCCTCAAGAGCGAGGAGCTCGTGGACCTCATCGAGTGGCTGGGGGAAGTGGTGCGACAGACCGACTCGAGCCTGCTGGACGAGTGGGAGCAGCTGACCGACCCGGAACGGCAGGGCGAGGCCGTCACCCCGCACGCCGTGCCGGCGACGCCCAAGCCGATCACCGCCAACACCAGGGCGTTCCGGGTGCTGGTGCGCAACGCGATGTTCCGCCGGGTGGAACTTGCCGCACTGCGCAGGTGGATCGACCTGGGGGAGCTCGACGCCGAGTCGGGGATGGACGCGGACGAGTGGCAGGCGGGGCTGGAGGACTACTACGCCGAGCACGAGGACATCGGCACGGGGCCGGAGGCTCGTGGCCCGCAGATGCTCCAGATCAGCGAGTCACCGGGCGTCTGGCACGTGCGTCAGGTGGTCGACGACCCCGAGGGCGACCACGACTGGGGCATCACCGCTGAGGTGGATCTCGGGGCGAGCGACGAGGCGGGAGAGGCGATCGTGCACGTCACCGGTTTCGACCGCCTGGGTGGCTGACCCGGATTCGCGGTCCCTGGCTGTTGCGTCTATGATAGATACAACATGTCCACAACAACTCGTTCTCCGTCCGCGGCCGAACGTGTCTACGAGCACGTCAAGGCCGGAATCCTCGACGGCACCCTGACCCAGGGCTTGCTGTTGACCGAGGGCGACATCGCCGAGGACGTCGGCGTCTCCCGCACTCCCGTCCGCGAAGCCCTCCTCCGTCTCGAGGTCGAGGGGCTGATGGCGCTCTACCCGAAGAAGGGGGCCCTGGTCATCCCCGTGACGGCCGACGAGGCAAAGGACGTCGTGGAGGCCCGGTCCGTCATCGAGATCTGGGCGGCCGGAAAGGTCTGGCCGAGCCGACACGAGCTCGCGGACGCGCTGGCGACGCACCTGGAGGAGATGAAGGAGGCCCGCGAGAACGAGGACGTGTCCGCCTTCACCCTCGCGGACCGGACCTTCCACGAGGAGATCGTCGCGGCCGCGGGCAACGCCATCCTCACCAAGCAGTACCGCAGCCTCCGCGAGCGGCAGCTGTGCATCACGGCGACGGTCATGCGCATCTCCGGACCGCGGATGCGCCGGGCCGTCCAGGACCACGCCGGGCTCGTCGAGACGCTGCGGCACGGCACCAGGGCGCAGTTCGTCGCCCAGACCCGCGAGCACCTCGAGGTCGCACGCAGGCAGGCCGGGATGGCCCTGTGACCACCATCGACCAAGTCGGCTCGGACCGGCTGCTCGTCGACCCCGCCCTGCGCCACCCCCTCGGGGGCCGCCGGGCCTGGCTGGTCTACGGCGGAGCCCTGTCGATCTACATCCTGGCCATCTTCCACCGCAGCTCGCTCGGCGTGGCCGGCCTCATCGCCGCCGACCGGTTCCACATCTCCTCGGCGCAGCTGGCGACCTTCACGATGGTCCAGCTCGCGGTCTATGCGGCGATGCAGATCCCCGTCGGAGCGCTGCTCGACCGTTTCGGTTCCAAGCGGATGCTGCTGATCGGCGTCTCGCTGATGACGATCGCGCAGTTCGGGTTCGCCTTCGCCACCACGTTCGGTGAGGGGGTCGCCGCGCGCATCTTCGTGGGCATGGGTGACGCCATGGTCTTCATCAGCCTGATGCGCATCGTGGCGCTCTGGTTCCCGCCCGCACGCTCGCCGATGGTCACCCAGCTGACCGGTCTGATGGGGCAGATCGGTGCGCTCGTCGCCGCGGCGCCCCTCAGTGCCGCCCTGCACGGCCTCGGCTGGACCTGGTCCTTCGTGCTGGCGGCCAGCGTGGGCGTCGTGCTCGTGGTCGTGCTCCTGCTGGTCGTGCAGGACTCGCCCTACCAGGACAGTGTGCGAGAGCAGATCAAGATCCGCGAGGTCGGGCTGGCGGTCAAGCAGTCCTGGCGGTCTCCGGGCACCCGGCTCGGGTTGTGGTCGCACTTCTCGTCGCAGTTCGGCAGCAACATCTTCATCCTGCTGTGGGGGTTCCCGTTCCTGGTGTCCGGCCAGGGCCTCACGCCCGCCGCGGCCAGCAACCTGCTCATGCTCATGGTGGTGACCACCGTCGTGAGTAGCCCGATCATCGGCTCGGCCGTCACCCGGTGGCCCTTCTCCCGCTCGACGCTGATCCTGGGCATCGTCACGGCGATCATGGGTGTGTGGGCGGTCGTGCTGCTCTGGCCGGGGCGTGCCCCGTTGTGGCTGCTGGTGCTGCTCGTCGTGGTGACGGCCCTCGGTGGTCCCGGCTCGATGATCGGCTTCGACCTGGCACGGACGTTCAACCCGCCCAGCCGCATCGGCAGCGCGACGGGCATCGTCAACGTGGGCGGGTTCGTCGCCTCGCTGGGCGCGGTGATCCTCATCGGCCTCGTCCTCGACCACGTGGCCCCGGGCGGCCCGAGCACCTACACGGTGGACTCGTTCCGGGCCGCGATGTCGGTCCAGTACCTCGTCTGGGGGCTGGGCGTGGCGCAGATCCTGCGCTACCGGCGCAAGGCGCGCCACAGCCTGTGGCTGAACGACCCGGGGACCTACGCCGAGCTGCGTGCCGGGACGACGCTGGACTGAGCGTCTGCGAGCATGTCGGGGGCGGGGCTCGACCAGCGCTCACAGCATGAACCCTGCGTGACCACCGTCGCGCAATGGGAGGGCACCACAGGGAGGAGGAGCGTCGTGAACAACCGAACCGTTCCGGTCGTCACCGGCACCTACCGGCTGCAGCTGCACGCCGGCTTCGGGTTCGAGGACGCCCTGGCGCAGGTGCCCTACCTGTCCCGCCTCGGGGTCTCCCACCTCTACCTGTCCCCGATCCTGACCGCCGTGCAGGGGTCCATGCACGGGTATGACGTGCTGGACCACTCGCGCGTGTCCGAGGCCCTCGGCGGCGAACGGAGCTTCCGCGAGCTGTGCGAGGCGGCACACGCCCGCGGGCTCGGGGTGGTCGTCGACGTGGTGCCCAACCACATGGCCGTGCCGGCACCGGAGTGGGCCAATGCGCCGCTCTGGCAGGTGCTCCGGGAAGGCCGGACCGCGGCGACGGCCGGTTGGTTCGACATCGACTGGGACGCAGGTGAGGGCCGGCTCGGTCTGCCGATGCTCGGCGACACGCTGGAGCGCACTCTCGCGGCGGGGGAGCTCACCCGTGACCAGCACGACGGTGAGCCGGTCATCCGCTACCACGAGCACGCGTTTCCGGTGTCGCCCAGCACCGACTCCGGTGACCTGGCCACGGTGCTCGCCCGGCAGCACTACCGCCTCGCGAGCTGGCGTGAGCGGGATCAGGTGATGAACTACCGGCGGTTCTTCGAGGTGGACCAGCTCATCGGGGTCCGGGTCGAGGACCCCGCCGTCTTCGAGGCCACCCACCGGCTCCTGCTGGACCTGCACCACGAAGGGCTCATCGACGGCTTCCGGATCGACCACCCGGACGGACTGGCCGATCCGGAGGGCTACCTGGCGCGGCTCGCCGACGCGTGCGTCGACGGCACACCGGTGTGGGTGGAGAAGGTTCTCGAGGGCGAGGAGGAGCTGCCCGCCCCCTGGCAGACGGCAGGGACGACGGGTTATGACGCGCTGCAGGCCATCTCCAGCGCGCTGGTGGACCCGGGCACCACGGCGGTGCTCAGCGGCACCTGGGCCGAGGTGGGCGGTGCGCCAGACCTGGACGGGGTGATCGAGGAGTGCAAGCGCCACGCGGCTGCGGATCTGCTGCAGCCCGAGGTGAACCGGCTGCACCGCCGCGCGGTGGAGTCGATCCCGCACCTGGCGCCGGACCGGTTGCGCGAGGCGCTCGTGGAGCTGCTCGTGGCCACGGACGTCTACCGTGCCTACGTGCGCCCGGGCCACCCCACGAGCGTGCTGGCGCGGGCGCACGCCGAGGAGGCCCTGTCGCGGGCACGCGTCCGGCGCCCCGACCTGGGTGACGCCCTGGACGCGGTGGCCGGGGTGGCACTCGAACCGGACCCGTCGGACCCGGCAGCCGTCGACCTCGCCATTCGCTTCCAGCAGACCTGTGGCCCTGTGATGGCCAAGGGCATCGAGGACAGCGCCTTCTACCGCTGGCACCGCCTCACGGCCCTCTGTGAGGTCGGCGGTGACCCGACCGTCGCGGAACATCCCGACGCCGAGGAGCTGCACCGCTGGGCCAGTCGCCAGCAGGACGACTGGCCCGCCGGGATGACGGCCCGCTCGACGCACGACACCAAGCGCAGTGAGGACGTGCGTGCCCGGATCCTCGCGGTCGCCGGCGACGCGCAGGCGTGGGAGCGGTGCTCGGCAGCCTTCGCCGACGCCGCGGCGGCCGCCGGCGTCGACGGGCCCACCGGCCACCTGCTCTGGCAGACGCTCGTCGGCGCCGGGCCGCTCGAGCCCGAGCGGCTCCGCGACTACCTGCTCAAGGCGGTGCGCGAGGCCAAGGAGCACACCGCGTGGATCGACGGCGACCCCGATTACGAGCGCCGCGTCCTCACCCTGGCCGAGCGGGCCTGTGCCCCGGGACCATTGCGGGACGTCGTGGCAGAGGCCGTCCGCAGCAACGCCGACGCCATCCGGGCCACGGTGCTCGCAACCACCGTCCTGGGCCTGTGCCTGCCCGGCGTGCCGGACACCTACCAGGGATGTGAGGTCGTGGACCTGTCGCTGGTCGACCCCGACAACCGCCGTCCGGTCGACTACGCCGACCGGTCACGCCGGCTCGAGGCCCTCGAGCAGGGGATCCCGTCGGACGACCTTTCCGGCGAGAAGCTGCTGGTCACCAGCCGGACGCTGCGGCTGCGCCGCCAGCACCCCGAGTGGTTCGGCGCCGAGGCGACCTACGCGCCGCTCGCCACCCCGTCGCACCTGTTCGGGTTCCTCCGCTCCGGAGGGGTGGCCGTCCTGGTCAGCCGGCTCCCACACGCCGCCGCCTCCGGTATCGACCCGGTCGAGCCGACGATTGCTCTGCCCGAAGGACGCTGGCGCGACGAGCTCACCGGCCGAAGCCTGGCCGGCGGCCCGGTGACGCCGTCGGATGTCTTCACGGACCTGCCGGTCGCCCTCCTCGTGTCGGCAGCCGACGGCGCGGATCGATGAGCAGCTCGCGCGACGACCTCCAGTCGCTACGGCAGTTCGCGGTCTGGGCGCCGGACCGCGAGCGGGTCGAACTGCTCCTCGGCACCGATCGGCTGCCCATGTCCCGAGCCGGGGACGGCTGGTGGCGACTGGAGGCGCCGGGGGCGACCGGCACGGCATACGCGTTCAGCCTCGACGGCGGCGAACCACGGCCGGACCCGCGCGCGCGTCACCTGCCCGACGGGGTCCACGGCTGGTCGGTGGTCTTCGACCCGGGCGAGTTCGAGTGGAGCGACGGCGGCTGGCCCGGCACCGATCTCGCCAGTGCGGTGGTCTACGAGCTGCACGTCGGGACCTTCACGCCGGCAGGCACCCTCGACGCCGCCACCGAACGTCTTGACCACCTGGTGGCCCTGGGCATCGACCTGGTCGAGCTGATGCCGGTGGCGGCATTCCCGGGCCGGCACGGCTGGGGTTACGACGGCGTGGCGCTCTATGCGGTGCACGAGCCCTACGGCGGCCCTGCGGCGCTGCAACGCTTCGTGAACGCCTGCCACGCCAAGGGACTCGGCGTCTGCCTCGACGTCGTCTACAACCACCTCGGTCCGAGCGGCAACTACCTGCGCGAGTTCGGCCCCTACTTCACCGACCGCTACTCCACGCCCTGGGGCGACGCGGTCAACCTCGACGGCGCGGGGAGTGACGGGGTCAGGGAGTTCTTCCTCGACAACGCGCGCCAGTGGTTCGTCGACTTCCGTCTTGACGCGTTGCGCCTCGACGCGGTCCACGCGTTGTACGACACGCGAGCGCAAATTCTGTTGGAAGCGTTGTCCGCACAGGCAGATTCGTTGTCCGAGCAGGCCGGTCGCCCGCTCTGGCTGATTGCCGAGTCCGACCGCAACGATCCGGCCACGGTGTTGCCGAGAGCATCCCGCCCAGGCCTCCCGGGTGGCACGGGCCTGCACGCGCAGTGGGCCGACGACGTCCACCATGCACTGCACGTCCAGCTCACCGGCGAGACAGACGGCTACTACTCCGACTTCGCGGTCGACGGGGCGCTCGCCAAGGTCCTGACGACGCCGTTCTTCCACGACGGCTCCTGGTCGTCGTTTCGGAGACGTCACCACGGCGCTCCGATCGACCCGGCCGAGACGCCCGGGTGGCGCTTCGTCGCGTCCCTGCAGACCCACGACCAGGTCGGCAACCGCGCTCACGGAGAACGGATCTCGGCGATCGCCTCGTCCGGTCGGGTCGCCTGCGGCGCGGCGCTGCTGCTCACCGCGCCCTACACGCCGATGCTCTTCATGGGGGAGGAGTGGGCGGCGTCCACGCCGTGGCAGTTCTTCACCGACCACCAGGAGCCCGAGCTCGTCGAGTCGATCCGCGAGGGTCGCCGGGCGGAGTTCGCCTCCCACGGCTGGGGCGACGGGGTGCCCGACCCCCAGCACCCGGACACCCTCGCCCGGTCCCGGCTGGACTGGGACGAGCGCGCGGCTCCCGAACACGCTCGCATGCTGGCCTGGTATGCCGAGCTGGTCGCCCTGCGCCGTGCCCGCGCCGACCTGCGGGACCCCCGGCTCGACCGGGTGGGAGTGACGCACGATGTCACCGAGCAGACCGTGCTGGTGCACCGCGGCAGGCACCGGGTGCTGGTGAACCTGTCGACTGATGAGCGGGCGTTCACCCTCGGGGAGCAGGACTCTGCCCTGCAGATCCTCGCTGCCTGGAGGGACGGTGCGGTCCTGACTCCCGGCGGCGTGGTGGTGCTCGAGGCCGAGACGGCCTGCGTGCTCGGACCGGAGTGACCGAGCCGCCGGTCGGGCGTGCCGCCGGGCCGGCACGCCGTCGGGCCGCCCCTGCTCCGACGCACCCTGCTGGCGCCGGCTCGTCATACAGCTCTCGTCTCGCAGGATTGCCCCGTGGCGTGAAACAATCTGTCGCAATGCCTGCAGATCATGGAGAGCGGTCCGTCCCTCGGCGACCGGTGCTGTTCGGACCGGACGCGCTGGACGCGCAGTCGGGTGCCTCGGACCCGGCCCAGGTCAGTGAGGTTGCGCACGAGACCGCCGCGGTCCTGGTCGGCACCGGGCGCGCGGCGCACGACCCCGAGGTCACCAGCCGGCTGGTCGGGCTGGTGGAGGAGCTGGGCCTGTCGACGGTGGCCGAGCTGTGGGCCGACCGTCCGGCGCGGAGTCTGCCGGGGGCGCTGTGGCGGCTCTACTGCCTGCAGGAGTGGGTGCGGCGCGACCCGGTCGGCGCGGCGGGGGACTACAGCGCCGGCATCCGTTTCGCGGACGTCTCCCGCGTCGTGGCGGGGCTCGCCGAACCACCCGGGCCCGACGAGCTCAAGGCGCTCACCGACGCGATCCTCCGGGGAGTCTTCGACGGCGACCTCGCGATCGCGCTGGAACGCGCCGCCGCCTTCTGCCGGGTCGTGTCCGCCGGACGAGCCAACCGGGCCGACGACAGCGATGCCCACGACCCGCTGGGCGCGAGCAGCCAGACACGCCGGGCGGCGGCGATGCTCACCACGGCCGAGGACCTCGAGATCTGTGCCCGGCTGTGGCGGGCCGGCAACCTGACCTGACGGCGTGGCCCGAGAAACCTGTGGGTAGCGGGAACAGCGAGGGGCATCGGCGGGTTACAGTGCTCGTGCGCCGGGCCGCGGCAGCCCCGGGTCCCACATTATGCCGCTACGAGCGGCCACGCACCGAGAGGTGCTCCCGGCCCGGCGCAACTTCTCACAGGGCAACCCCTATACGGACGCCTCCTCGCGCAGCGAGCTCTCGCCCGGAGCGACTTCTCGCAGGGCGCACCGACCCGCAACGGACCCGGCGCAGTCCCGTGGGGCGTTTCAGCCCCGGCTCACACTTTCGCCCCGTACATTGACCTCCATGGCAGTTGACCGCAATCCACCGTCGGAAGAGACGGCTGGGCAGCACGGCGACCTCGTCGACAGGCCGCTGCAGGAGGAGATCGAACTGGTCGGCGCACTCGTCGCTGCGGTCAGCGCGCACCGGGGGACCCTCAGCGAGGAGGAGATCGACCGGCTCCTCGGCGTCCGACGCCCGGGAGAGGCGCCGTCGGGGGGCACCGAGCCCGCCCAGCAGGCGCCCACCGACCCCCTCTGAGGCGCATCAGCGAGGCGCGAGGGGGTGTGAGGAACCTGACGCTGGGGCGGGTCGCCGCCCACCGTGGGACGGGTGCCGCCGCAGGGGGAGGGCGCCCGAGTTGTGTTTCGGGGCCATCATGGCTCTAGCATCATGCAGGCCACCTTCCCGATGACCGGAGTCTCTTGTGCGCTTCAAACTCACGCCGCAGGACACGAGCTTCTACGACTTCTTCGCCACCTCGGCGTCCCACCTGGTGGATGGCGCCCGCGAGCTGACCGCGATGCTCGGCGTGCCGGTGGAGGACCGCAAGGGCTCCGCCCAGCGGATGAAGGACCTCGAGCACGCGGCGGACGAGTCCACGCATGCGATCATGCGCAAGGTCAACAGCTCGTTCATCACGCCGTTCGACCGCGAGGACATCTATGACCTCGCCTCCAACCTCGACGACTGCATGGACCACATGGAGGCCGCGGTCGACCTGATCGTGCTCTACCAGATCGGTGAGTTCCCCTCAGGCATCTCCGGGCAGGTCGAGGTGCTGGAGCGGATGGCGGAGCTCACCGCCGAGGCGATGCCCCGGCTGCGGTCGATGAAGGACCTCGCGGAGTACTGGATCGAGATCAACCGGCTGGAGAACCAGGCCGACCAGACCTATCGCCGGCTGCTGGCGGAGCTGTTCAACAACGGCACCGAGGCGATCACGATCCTCAAGCTCAAGGAAGTGATCGACGAGCTCGAGGCCGCCGCCGATGCGTTCGAGACCGTGGCCAACACGGTCGAGAGCATCGCGGTCAAGGAGTCCTGACGGACCGTGGAATGGCTCCCCGTAGCGCTCGTCATCGCCCTGGCGATGGGGTTCAACTACACCAACGGATTCCACGACGCCGCCAACGCGATCGCGACGTCGGTGTCGACCAGGGCCCTAACCCCGCGCATCGCCCTCGTCATGGCGGCGGCCTTCAACCTGCTCGGCGCGTTCCTAGGTGAGGGTGTCGCCAAGACGGTCGGGTCGGACATCATCGACCCGCCCGCCGGCCACCAGGGGCTGATCATCGTCGCGGCCTCCCTCGTGGGCGCGATCGGCTGGAACCTGCTGACCTGGTGGTACGGCCTGCCCTCGTCGTCCTCGCACGCCCTCATCGGAGGCATGGCCGGGGCGTCCCTGGCCGCGGGGACGGCGGTCATCTGGAGCGGCATCTTCTGGAAGATCATCGTGCCGATGATCGTGTCGCCCGTCGTCGGCATCATCCTGGGGTTCCTTGCGATGACCGTCATCCTGTGGCTGTTCCGCCGGGCCCAGCCGGGACGGGTGTCGCGCGGCTTCCGGATCGCGCAGACGGCGTCTGCGGCCGCGATGGCGCTGGGCCACGGCCTGCAGGACGCTGCCAAGACGATGGGCATCGTGGTGCTCGCCCTCACGGTCGGCGGCTACCACGAGGGGAGCACGATCCCGTGGTGGGTCAAGGTCTCCTCGGCCCTGGTCATCTCCGCAGGCACCTACTCCGGTGGCTGGCGGATCATGCGCACCCTGGGCCGCAAGATCATCCACCTGGACCCCCCACAGGGCTTCGCTGCCGAGTCCACGGCCGCCGCGGTCCTCTACGTGGCCGGGCTCACCTTCCACGCGCCGATCTCGACCACGCACACCATCACGTCCTCGATCATGGGCGTCGGGGCGACCAAGAGGCTCTCCGCGGTGCGCTGGGGCGTGGCCGGCAACATCGTGGCGGCCTGGGTGGTCACCTTCCCCGGAGCCGGCATCGTGGCCGCCTTCGCCTACCTGATCCTCCAGTTCTTCTGACCCACCCGCCCCAACCTGCTCACCCCCGGCCGCTTTGCTCGCTGAGGGCCGCCTTCGGGCCGCGCGGGAGCGGTCTGGGTTGAGCATGCCGAACCGTCAGTGCTCACGGTCGGCCGCTTTGCTCGCTGAGGGCCGCCTTTAGACCGCGTGGTAGCGGTCTGGGCTGAGCACGATCCGGCGCGAACCCACGCACAGCACGTCCAGCGGGTCGGCTCAACCAGCCCTGCCCACCGCCGGCATCAGCCACGGGGGCGCCGGCAGGTATTCCGCGTGTCCGACGAAGGGTCGCCGGCTCGCCCGTTCGGCGGCCCGTTTGATCCGGTCCGCGATGGTCTCCGGGCTGCGGTGCACTTCGGACGTTCCCCAGCGGACGACCTCCGGACCCAGATCGCGCAACCACTCCTCGCGGCGCTTCTCGGACTCCATCCTGCGGGCCAAGAGCCGCTGGGCGTCCTGGACCGCGGCTGGATAGGTGCGCACCACCGGCGTGTCGAGGTCGGCCATGAAGTACTTCTCGCGACCGTCGCACTCGAGCACTACGCCCCAGTCGTGGAGCCAACCGTCTACTCGTGCGACGAACCGGCCGTGTCCGTCGCGAATCGTGACCTGGGGCTCAGGCATCGGGATGCCCAACTGGTGAAGACGGGCGAAGGAATAGCTCTCCAGCCAGGTCTCTCGGCGGGGATCCAGCAGGGGAAGCGCGAGTTTGCCGCGATCGGCGTAGGGCCATCTCTCCTGACGCGTCAGTACCTCGGCCACCGCGTCGTGGGTGGTGATGCCGCGGCGGAGCGCCCCGTCCCCGAGGGCTACTGCGTCGGGCAGGCCCAGGTGCCGCAAGTTGTCGGCGACAGTGCGCGCCGGGGAGGTCACCGGGACACCCCAGGTGGTGCCGCAGCACGACACGGTGCGGTGGGTGCGGTCGCGCTCAGGCAGACTGGCGACCTGGCGAACGAACCGTTCCGACGCTCGTGTGCAGTCGTCCAGGTCGGGGCTGGTCAAGGTCACCCGGCCGGCACCCGTCAACGGCAGTGGCAGGTCGTACACGACTGCAGCGCTGAGATGACTGGCCACCTCGTCGCCGCGCCGCGCGAGCAAGGTGCCAACCAGCGCAAGACGATGCTGGTCGCGGTCGGACAGCCCGTCATACAGGTCGGAGCGGGCGTAGACACCGCGACCCAGGGTGACCCACCGTCCCGCTCGACTGCGGTGGGACACCTGATGACGGCTCATGCCGGCCGCCAGCGCCATCGAACGTGTGAAGACGGGAGGCAGCTGTGGATCCACGGGCATCTCGCCAGTCTGGCTCTCCGAGGCGGTGGCCCGCGGCTGCCATCCACAGGCCTCGGCGCCCGGCCGGGACACCGCCTGACGTGCTCGCCAAAGTCCGCTTCGCCGCGGGCCGGGAGCGGCCTCAGGTGAGCAAAGCAGCCCGACGTGAGCACGGAGGGTGCGGCGTGCTCACGAAGGGCCGCTTCCGGCCGGGTGAAAAACGGCCTCAGGTGAGCAAAGCAGTCCGACGTGAGCACGGACGGTGGGTGGGGAGCCTGGGGGCGCCGCGGGTCAGCCGAAGCGGCCGGAGATGTAGTCCTCGGTGGCCCGCTGCGTCGGGTTGCTGAAGATCTTCTGCGTGTCGTCCATCTCCACCAACCGACCGGGCCTTCCCGTCGCCGCGAGGTTGAAGAACGCCGTGCGGTCGGACACCCGGGCCGCCTGCTGCATGTTGTGCGTGACGATGACGATCGTGTAGTCGGACTTGAGCGTGCCGATCAGGTCCTCGATCGCCTGGGTCGAGATCGGGTCCAGCGCCGAGCACGGCTCGTCCATCAGCAGCACCGACGGCCGCACGGCGATGGCCCGGGCGATGCACAGCCGCTGCTGCTGCCCCCCGGAGAGGCCGGCGCCGGGCTTGTCCAGCCGGTCCTTGACCTCGTTCCACAGGTGCGCGCCGCGCAGGGACGTCTCGACCCGCTCGGCGAGCCGCTTCTTGTCGCGCAGGCCGTTCAGGCGCAGACCGGCTGCCACGTTGTCGAAGATCGACATGGTCGGGAACGGGTTGGGCCGCTGGAAGACCATGCCGACCGTGCGGCGCACCGCGACGGGGTCGACCTTCGGGGAGTAGAGGTCCTGGTCGTCGAGCATGACGTGACCCTCGACCCGGCCGCCGGGGACGACTTCGTGCATCCGGTTGAGGGTGCGCAGGAAGGTCGACTTGCCGCATCCCGACGGGCCGATGAACGCGGTCACCGATCGCGGCTCGACCGTCATGGTGACGTCCTCGACCGCCTTGAACGCCCCGTAGTAGACGTTGAGGTCCTTGACGTCGATTCGCTTGGCCATGTGATGTGTTCGCTTTCGTGCGGGGTGGTCTTCAGGTCCAGTCCGGTATGCCGTGTCAGTCGTCAGGTGCGCACCGCGCCGAAGCGCGCGATGATCCGGCCGACGACGTTGAGCAGGAGGATGAGCAGGATGAGGGTGAGCGCTGCGCCCCAGACCCGGTCGAGCGCCGGCTGGAGGGCCTCGACGCGGTCCTGGTTGATCATGGTCGGGAGGGTGGCCATGTTGCCGCTGAAAAGGTTCGTGGCGATGTTCTTGGTGTAGGGGCCGAGGATGAGCAGCGGCGCGGTCTCGCCCATGATCCGCGCGAGACCCAGCAGGACCCCGGTCACGATCCCGGAGAAGGCGGTCGGGATGACGATCCGCGCGATCGTCTTCCACTTCGGCACGCCGAGCGCGTAGGAGGCCTCGCGCAGCTCGTTCGGCACCAGCTTGAGCATCTCCTCGGTGGAGCGGACGACCACGGGAACCATCAGCAGCACCAGGGACAGCGCCACGGCGAACCCGACCCGCTGGAAGCCGAAGGTGGTGACCCACACGGCATAGATGAACAGCGCGGCGACGATGGAGGGGACGCCGGTGAGGATGTCCACCATGAAGCTCACCGCCCGGGCGAGAGCCCCGCGGCCGTACTCCACCAGGTAGATGGCGGTGAACACGCCGATCGGGACCGCCATCAAGGCGGTGGCCGCACCCTGGATCAGGGTGCCCTGGATCGCGTGGATCGCGCCGCCGCCCACGTCGCTGGAGGTGATGTTGCGCTGCGAGTGGGTGAACCAGGTGGACTCGAACAGCATGTGGCCGCCCTTGACGAGCACGCTGCCGAGGATCCAGACGAGCGGGACCAGGGCGACCAGGAAGGCAAGCCACATCACGACGCGGGCCAGCTCGTCGCGCACCCGTCGGCCCGCGGCCTTCGGGCCGAGGCCGGAGGTGAGCCGTCGCCGAGCCGACCCGTCCCGGGTCTCCTGGACTGCGGTGTCCATGCCGGTGTCCACGATGGTCATTCGGTGAACGCCTTCCTGCGGTTGATCACGACGCGGGCGATCGCGTTGACGACGAAGGTGAGGACGAACAGCACCAGCCCGGCCGCGATGTAGGCCCCGGTCTGCAGCGGCGTCGTGAACTCGGGCGCCCCGTTCGCGATCTTGGAGGCGAAGGTCTCGCCGCCGTTCAGCAGCGACCAGGACCAGGCGGTGCCGTCGGCGAGAGCCGACAGGATGATCATGACGGCCACGGTCTCGCCGAGCGCCCGTCCCAGACCGAGCATCGCGGCGCTGATGACACCGGGCTTGCCGAAGGGCAGCACCGTGGTGCGGATCATCTCCCACTTCGTGGCGCCCAGAGCGAGGGCGCCCTCGCGGTGCGTTGTCGGGGTCTGCGCGAAGATCTCACCCGACATGGCGGTCACGATCGGCAGCACCATGATGGCGAGGACCACTCCCGCGAACAGGATCGTGCTCGACCCGCTCACGGTGGTGTCCGAGAACAAGGGGGTCCACCCCAGGACGCTGTTCAGGAGGTTCTGCACAGGTTCGAAGTAGGGCCCCACGACGTAGGCACCCCAGATGCCGAACACGATGGACGGGACGGCCGCGAGCAGCTGCACCAAACCGGCGGCGGGACGTGCCAGCCAGGTCGGCGCGTACTGGGTGATGAACAGCGCCACGGAGACCCCGAGCGGCACCGCGATCACCATCGCGACGACGGAGCTGGCGACGGTGACCCACAGCATCGTGGCGATCCCGAACCGCTGGCTCTCCCCGCCCACGCTCCACTCGGTGGAGGTGAGGAAGTTGGCTCGGTTGTCGAGCAGGGCCGGGACGGCCCGGGACAGCAGGAATACTCCGACCAGGACGACGATCGCGATGACCAGCAGGCCGGCGCCGCGAGCCGCTCCGCCGAAGAGGCGGTCGCCGAGCCGTCCGGTCTTCCTCGTCCCCTGCGGGTCGGACGGGCCACCCCCGAAGGGGTCGCGCCTGGCGGTGGGTGCTGCGCCGGTCGTACCGGACATCGTGGCCTGCCTCTCGAGGTGTGTGGCCGGCTCAGGAGAGGGCGTCGACCGAGGCGGACACCTTGGTGCGGACCTCCTCGGGCAGCGGCGCGTAGCCCGCGGCCTCGAGCGACTTCTGGCCGTCCTTGGAGGAGAAGTAGGACAGGAACGACTTGGTCAGCTTGGTCTTGGCCTCGTCCTGGCCCTTGGAGCAGACGATCTCGTAGGTCACGAGCAGGATCGGGTAGGCACCCTTTTCCTTCGTCGCGTAGTCGAGCTCGAGCCGGATGTCGTGGCCCTTGCCGACGTTCTTCGCCGCGTCGACCGCCTTGCCGACCGTCCGGCTGTTCAGCTCGACCGGGCCGGCACCGTTGTCGATCTGGGCGATGTCGAGCTTGTTGTCGACCGCGTAGGACCACTCGGCGTAGGTGATGCCGCCCTCCGTCGACTTGACCGCGCTGGCGACACCCGCCGACTTGTTCTTGCCCTCACCCTTGCCGGACCAGACCTTCGAGGGGTCTGCGGTCCAGAGGTCCTTCGCGGTGGCCGACAGGTACTTGGTGAAGTTCTCCGTGGTGCCCGACTCGTCGGCGCGGAAGAATACCGAGATCCTGGTGCCGGGCAGCTTCACGCCCTGGTTGATCTTGGCGATCGCGGGGTCGTCCCACGTGGTGATCCTGCCTTGGAAGATCTGGGCCGCCACGTCGGGGGTGAGGACCAGCTTGTCGACGCCGGGGACGTTGTAGGTGATGGCGATCGGGCCCGTCACCATCGGAAGGTTCCAGGCGGGGGAGCCGCAGGTCTTGGCCGCGTCCTCGGTCTCGACGACTCCCTCCTCGGGCTGGTCGGACAGCACCGAGTCGGAGCCGGCGAAGTCGACCTGTCCGGCGATGAACTGCTTGATGCCGGCACCGGATCCCGTCGGGTTGTAGCTCAGGGTCGCCTCCGCGCAGGCGGACTGGTAGTTCTTGATCGCGAGCTCGATGGCGTTCTTCTGGGCCGACGACCCCTCGGCCTGGACCTCACCGGCGGCGCAGTCGATGTTGGCCGTCGAGCCGCCGCCTCCCGCGGTCCCGCTGGCCGACGTCGTGTTGTTGTCCGAGCCGCAGGCAGTCAGAGCGAGCGCACCCACGAGGGCGACGGCCGACATCCGGCCGAAACGCTGGATCTTCACGGTGTTCGTACCTCTCGATCTTCGGGGCAGACCAGTTGGCCTGTCGAGAGGGACGCTAGGCAGGCCCGGTGACGCGATCCCCTCTCGCAGGTGAACGCCGCGTGAATGACGCGAGAGCAGTCGTCGCCGGGCGGCTGGCCGCCGGGGGATGATCCGGTGAACGAGGCCGCCAGGGTCTGGCGTCAGTGGAGCCGGTGGTGATAGGGGGTCACGCGGCCCCGTGACGCTCCACGGCGACCACCTGAGAGGCCTCGCCGGTGCCGCGCAGGTGCGCGACCAGGACCTCCCCCTTGCCCATGCCGTGCTCCGCGGCACCGGTGAGCGCGTCCCGCGTGACGTCGTCCCCGGCCGAGGCGGCGAGCGCCGACAGCAGGTCTGGCAGCACGGGGCGGTGGCTGCACAGCGCCGCCGGCTCGCCCCGCCCGATCGTCTTGGCGAGGTGCCGCGCCGCGCGGTCGGGCGCCGCGGCATACCCCTCCTCCGACAGCCCGTCCCGCAGCCGCATCCGCAGGCCGGCGCGCTCCGCGAACGGCGCCAGGGTGTCGGTGCACCGCACCGACGGCGAGGTCACCACGCGGGAGACGCCGTATGCCGTCACGAGGGGCACGAGCGCGGCCGCCTGCGCCGCTCCCCTCGCGTCGAGCGGCCGGAGCCGATCGTCCTTCCTCCAGTGGCCGCGACCGACGGCGTGCGCGTGCCGCACCACGAGCAGCGGCCAGGTCTCGAGCTGCCCGGCCTTGTCATGGACGACGACGGCACGCAGCTGCTCCCGGTCGCGCGCATAGCTCAGCCGGCTCGATGCCTCGCCGACGGGGAGCCAGGCCACCTCGTCGATCTCGTGCTCCAGCCGGCCGTCACCCCCGATGACCTCCGCTGCCCAGTAGTGGACCCGTTTGCGTTGCGGGCCCAGGGATCGCCGGACCACCGTGTAGCACGCGGTGGGCAGGGGGCGCCCGAGCCGCACGAGCAGCCCCGTCTCCTCGCCGACCTCCCGGACCGCCGTGGCCGGCAGCTGCTCACGGTAGGGCGACTGGTCGACCTTCCCCTTGGGCCAGGACCAGTCGTCGTAGCGGGGACGGTGCACCAGGGCCACCTCCAGCCGTCCGTCGCGCCGGCGCCACGGGACCGCCCCGGCCGCCTCGACGACGGCGTCGGGGTCCACGAGCTCCGTGGCCGTCGGCACTCGGGCGGGGTCGCTCACCGACGGCGGGCCTTGCGCCGGCGGCGGGCGAAGCGGGCGATGACCGACTCCTGCACGTCGGTGAGGGGTGAGCCGTCCCCGTCCAGGTGGTGGCGGGTCCAGCGGCCGTCGCCGTCGAGGTGCCAGCTCGAGGTCTTGTCGCTCATGCCGCGCTCGAGCAGGTCGCGCAGCGAGGCGATGTGGCCCTCGTCCTCGACCCGCAGGAGGGTCTCCACCCGGCGGTCGAGGTTGCGGTGCATCATGTCGGCGCTCCCGATGTAGACGATCGGGTCGCCGTCGCCCCCGAAGATGAACACCCGGGAGTGCTCGAGGAACCGGCCGAGCACCGACCGGACCCCGATGGTCTCGGACAAACCGGGCACCCCGGGACGCAACGAGCAGATGCCGCGCACCCAGACGTCCACGGTCGCGCCCGCCTGCGACGCGGCATACAAGGCGTTGATGACCTGCTCGTCGACGATGGAGTTGACCTTCATCTGGATCAGACCGGGGCGGTCCGACCTGGCCAGCTCGGCCTCCGCGTCGATGTGCTCGATCAGCCCGGTGCGCACCGAGCGCGGAGCAACCAGCAGCCGCTTGAACTTGCTCCGTGGCGCGAGGCCGGACAGCTGGTTGAACAGCCGCGTCAAATCCTCGCCGACCTGGGGGTCACAGGTGAGGATGCCGAGGTCCTCGTAGAGGCGGGCCGTCTTGGGGTTGTAGTTGCCGGTGCCGACGTGGCAGTAGCGTCGCAGGCCGTCGCCCTCCTGACGGACCACGAGGCAGAGCTTGGCGTGCGTCTTCAGCCCCACCATGCCGTAGACCACGTGCACCCCGGCCTGCTCCAGCTTGCGCGCCCACGTGATGTTGTTCTCCTCGTCGAACCGGGCCTTGAGCTCGACCACGGCCAGCACCTGCTTGCCGTCCTCGGCCGCGTCGATGAGGGCGTCGACGATGGGCGAGTCGCCGCTCGTGCGGTAGAGGGTCTGCTTGATCGCCAGCACCGCCGGGTCGTTCGCCGCTTGGTCGATGAAGGCCTGCACTGACGTGGAGAACGAGTCGTAGGGGTGGTGCAGCAGGATGTCCTTCTCCCGGATGGCCGCGAGGACGTCACTCGGCGCGGAGCGTTCCACCGGGGCCAGGTCGGGATGGGTCAGCGGGACGAAGTTGGGGTAGCGCAGGTCGGTCCGCTCGAGGTCGGCGACGAGGTTGAGCCCGGTGAGGTCGAGCGGGGTGGGCAGCCGGTAGACCTCGTCGGCGCTGACGCCGAGTTCGCGCACCAGCAGGTCCATCACGTGGTCGCCCATGTCGGAGGCGACCTCGAGGCGCACCGGCGGCCCGAACCGGCGCCGGGTCAGCTCGCGCTCGAGCGCGGTGAGCAGGTTCTCGGCGTCGTCCTCCTCCACCTCGAAGTCCTCGTTGCGGGTGACGCGGAAGGTGTGGTGCTCTCGCACCTCCATGCCGGCGAAGAGCATGTGCAGGTGCGCGGCGATGACGTCCTCGAGCGGCACGAACCGCGCGTGGTAGCGGTCGGACAGTCCCGACTCCTCGGTCGGGTTGGCCAGCTGGATGAAGCGGGGCAGCAGCGGCGGCACCTTGACCCGCGCGAAGTGCTCCTTGCCGGTCTTGGGGTGGACCAGCACGACCGCGAGGTTGAGGGACAGCCCGGAGATGTAGGGGAACGGGTGGGCCGGGTCGACCGCCAGTGGCGTGAGCACCGGGTAGACCTCGGCGCGGAACATCCCGTGCACGGTCTCCTGCTCGGCCGCGCTCAGCTCCTCCCACCGCATGATCTCGATGCCCTCGTCGCGCAGCTGCGGCCGGACCTGCTCGTGGAAGACCTCGGCGTGGCGACCCATCAGCTCGTGCGCCGCCACCGAGATCTGGTCGAGCACCTCGCGCGGCTCGAGCCCGGCGGGGGAGGCGATGGCCAGGCCGGTGGCGATGCGGCGTTTGAGCCCGGCCACCCGCACCATGAAGAACTCGTCGAGGTTGCTGGCGAAGATGGCGAGGAACCGGGCCCGTTCGAGCAAGGGCACCGCAGGGTCCTGGGCGAGTTGCAGGACGCGGTCGTTGAACTGCAGCCAGGACACCTCGCGGTCGAGGAAGAGCTCGGCGGGTGACTCGGTGGCCAGCACGTCCGGCTCGTCGGCGACGACCCGCATGAACCTGCCGTTGGACGAGCGTGGACGGGCCGAGGCGAGCGCCGAGATCGTGGACTCGACCGGCGCCTCCTCGCTGCCCGTCGCGGCATCGAGCTCGGCGGTGCCGTGCCGCTGCGTGTCCCCGTGTTCTGCCGTCATGTCCTCATGCTCCCACCGCGGGGTGCACCGGACGTGCGTACATCACGTCCACCGTGGTGCGGTGGAACCCGAGCTTGCCGTAGGTCGCTACGGCCGCCTCGTTGTCGCCGTCGACGTAGAGGGTGGCCTCGGACAGGCCGCGGTCACGCAGGTGCTCCAGCCCGAGGACCGTGACGGCCCTGCCCAGCCCGAGCCCCTGGTATGCCGGGTCGACACCGACCACGTAGACCTCACCACTGTCCTCACCCGGCACGACCTTGGTCCAGTGGAAGGCGGCCAGCGGCAAGGCCGCGGCGCCCTCGACGTGAGTGTCACGGCGGTCGTCCACGAGGATGAACCCCGAAGCGTCAAACCAGGTTTCGGCGATGCGTGCGTCGAGGTCCCGTCGGTCGACCCGGCCCTGCTCGGGGTGGCTGGCAAACGCCGTGGCGTTGACCGCCAGCCATCGCTCTTCGTCCGCGCCCACCTCGAAGGTGCGGGCGGCGAACCCCTCCGGCAGCCGCGCCTCGGGCAGCTCGGACCCGTCGCCCGACAACGGCCGGCTCATCTGCCACAGGTCGCGCACCGTCACCAGGCCCAGCCGCCCGGCCAGGCCGCGCGCCGCCTCGCCGTCGCCGTGGGCCCAGACGCGGACCCGTGGGGCCGCCTCGAGCAGCGACTCCACCAGCGCCGTCCCGTGGCCGCGCCGGCGGTGCTCCGGGTGTACCAGCAGCTCGGCCGAGCCGCCCTCCTCGTCGCCCACCAGCTGGGCGTAGGCAACGAGCACCTCCGGTGCCCGCTCGTCATACCCGAGCAGGTGTCGCACGCCCTCGGTGGCGGAGCCGTGGTCGAGGACCCGCCGCAGGACGAGGAGGGTCTGCTCGGACAGCGCCGGCTGCGGTCCGGTGTCGGACACCGCGAGTGCGAGCACCGCCCGGGCCTGGTCCGGCGTGAGGGTCTCCTGGGGATCGGCGCGCATGGACGTATTCCACCACGCAGGTGACGATCGTGCCCCGATCCGGCCGAGCCCCTTCCCAACGGCGTCGGGGATGGCTAGGTTCTGGGACTCCCCGGACCCACCACCCTTGGGCCCCCGACCTCCCTGGAGCACACGTTGACCCCACGAAGGATCTCGCGACGCCGCACGATCGGCGTCCTTGCGGTGACAGCCGCGACCGCCACCTCGATGGTGGCCGCGGCCGGCATGTCACTGGCGCAGCCCGCCGCGACGGCGAACCCGGCCGGCCACGGCAAGGCCCACAGCCCGACGATGGACATCCAGCTGCTGTCGTTCAACGACTTCCACGGCAACCTCGAGGCCCCCAGCGGGTCGAGCGGCCGAATCACCACGGGTCACGAGCTGGATCCGGCCACCAGTTTGCCCAAAGACGTCACGGTCGACGCGGGCGGCGTCGAGTACCTCGCCACCCACCTGCGTGATGCGCGCAAGGGCCACCCCAACTCGCTGACCGTGGCGGCTGGCGACATCGTCGGTGCGTCCCCGCTGCTGTCGGCGGCGTTCCACGACGAGCCGAGCATCGAGGCGATGAACAAGCTCGGCCTCGACGTCACCTCGGTGGGCAACCACGAGTTCGACGAGGGCTACCAGGAGCTGCAGCGCCTGCAGAACGGCGGCTGCGTCGACGACGGTGACGGCGAGAACAACCAGAACTCTTGTGCCGCAGGCCAGTTCGAGGGGGCAAACTTCGACATCCTCGCGGCCAACGTCAAGGTGAAGGCGACCGGCAAGACGATCCTCGCGCCGTATGCGATCAAGAACGTCAGGGGCGCCAAGATCGGGTTCATCGGGATGACCCTCAAGGACACTCCCAACATCGTCACCAAGTCCGGCGTCGAGGGGCTGGAGTTCACCGACGAGGTCGAGACCGCCAACGCGCTCGTGCCGGTGCTGGAGGAGCAGGGCGTCAAGGCCATCGTCGTGCTGGTCCACCAGGGTGGCGTGCCGGACGTCGAGAAGTGGACCGGCCCGGACGGCAAGACGTATGACGTCAACTCGACCTACGACTACACGTGCGGCAAGGGCGGCAACCTGACTTCCGACTCGCCCATCCTGCCGATCGCCGCCGGCCTCTCGCCCCAGATCGACATGGTCATCTCCGGGCACACGCACCAGCCCTACGTCTGCAACATCCCGGACCCGGCCGGCAACGACCGCCTCGTGACGTCGGCGTCCTCGTTCGGGCGGCTCTACACCGAGACCACTCTCGAGTACGACCGACGCACGAGCGACATCGTGCGTAGCTCGGTCGACGGCAGCAACATGGTCGTGACCCGCGACGTGCCCCGCGCCGCCGACCTGACCCGGCTCATCAACACCTACAAGGAGCTGGTCGCACCGATCGCGGGCAAGGAGCTCGGCTCGATCACCACGGACGTCACCCGCACCGCGAACGACGCCGGTGAGTCGCAGCTCGGCGACCTGATCGCCGACGCGCAGGTCAACGACCCGTCGGTGGTGACGAACGGCAAGACCCCCGTGGTCGCCTTCATGAACCCCGGCGGCATCAGGGCCGACCTGACGTATGCACCTACCGGTCAGGAGGCGCCCGGCGTGGTCACCTACGCGGAGGCGTTCACGGTGCAGCCGTTCAACAACTACCTCGTGTCGATGGACCTGACCGGTGCCGACATCTACGACCTGCTCGAGCAGCAGTGGACCGGCAAGAACAGCGCCAGCTCGCCCAAGGTGCTGCAGGTCTCGAAGGGCTTCACCTACAGCTGGACCGGTGACAGCTCGAGCCGCACGGTCGTGCCGGGAAGCGTGATGATCAACGGTGAGGTCGTTGCCGACGACGCGAACCAGACCTACCGGATCGTCACCAACAACTTCCTCTCGGACGGTGGCGACGGCTTCTCGGCGTTCATCAACGGCGCGGACAAGTACTTCGGCGGACTCGACATCGACGGTTTCGCCGCGTACCTGCCGGGCGTCTCGCCGTACACCCCGGCGCCGCTGGACCGCATCACCAAGCAGTAGGCGTCACAGCGCGATCGCCAGCGGCGGCGAGCAGGCCCGAGAGGGGTCCGCTCGCCGCCGTCGGCGTGCTGGACCTGGCACCGGCCGGCGGCTGCTCAGGAGGGGGCGGAGACGTCCGAGCGCTCGCGCTGGTCGCCGGGCACGAAGCGGTAGCCGACGTTGCGCACCGTGCCGATGAGGGCCTCGTGCTCGGGCCCGAGCTTGGCCCGGAGGCGGCGGACGTGCACGTCAACGGTGCGGGTCCCGCCGAGGTAGTCGTAGCCCCAGACCTCCTGCAGCAGCTGGTCGCGGCTGAAGACCCGCCCCGGGTGCTGGGCGAGGTACTTGAGCAGCTCGAACTCCTTGTAGGTCAGGTCCAGGGAGTTACCTCGCAGCCGGACGGCATACGCCGCCTCGTCGATGACCAGGTCTCCGGCAGTGATCGGGGCACCTTCCTCGTCCGCCGCGACGAGGGTGCGCGTCGTCGCCAGCCGGAGCCGGGCCTCGACCTCGGCCGGGCCGGCGGTGTCGACGACGACGTCGTCCACCTGCCACTCGGCGGTCAACGCCGCGAATCCGCCCTCGGACAGGATCACGAGCACCGGTGCGGTGACTCCGGTGGTGCGCAGCAGTTGGCACAGCGATCGCGCCGCACCGAGTGCCCGGCGGCCGTCGACCAGGACGACGTCGGCCTCGGGGGCGTCGACGAGCGCGGCCGGCTCCGGAGACAGCGTGCGCACCTCGTGACCGAGCAGGTCCAGCGCCGGCAGCACCTCCGTGCTGGCCGCAGGCGGCTGGGTGAGCAGCAGGAGTCTGGCCACAGCAGGCAGGATAGTGGGGGAGGGCCCGGTCCGGCCGGACCCTTCCGGCACCCGAGACCACGGGCGCCCACGGCCAGGATCCCATCGGGAAGGCAGGACGAGCGCGTATGACGACCGCGGACGACCGCACCGAGTCCACGAGGGCGCGGATCACCGTGCGCTACTGGGCGGCCGCACGCGCCGCCGCCGGGCTCGATACCGAGGAGCACTCGGGCGACACGGTGGGAGACGTGCTGGCGGCAGCGGTGGGCGCGCACCCCGCGCTCGAGCCGGTCGTGCAGGTGGCCTCGGTGCTGCTGGACGGCCGCCCGGCGGCGCGGGAGGCACCGGTGGCCGACGGGATGCGGCTCGAGGTTCTCCCGCCCTTCGCCGGGGGGTGATGCGAGGATGCGGTCCGTGACCGAGTCCGCCAGCCCCGTGCCGAGCAGCGGTCACCCCTCCCCGACTGGCGATAGCGCGCCGGCTACGCCGGTGTTGCTGCTCCCGCTGCTCGTGGCCGTGTCCACCGTGGTCGCTGCGGGACTGCTCGCCGTCACCGGACACGCGAGCGCCGACCTGCTGGCGGTGGCCGTCGCGCTCGCGGGCGCCGTGCTCTCGTGGGGGTGGCCCGGCACGCTGTCGGTGCCGAGTCCGCGCGGCAGCACCGCCGTGCTCCTGCTGGGCACGGCCGCCGTGGTGCTGACCGTCGCGCTGGAGTCGGAGCCGCCCTACCTGGAGCTGCTCCCGGTGGCGATGGCCGGAGGAGTGCTGGCCTGCTTCGTGCACCAGCTGGCGCGCCGCGACGGTCGGCCCCGGCTCGTCGAGTCGATCGCCTCCACCGTCACCGGGCTGGCGGTGATCGCGTCGGGAGCCTGCACGATCGCGCTGCCCCACCTCGAGGACGGCCCCTGGCTGCTCACGGCCGGGATGGCCGCGGTGGCCGTGTCGGCGGTGGTGGACCTGCTCGGCCGGTGGCCCGCCCTGCTCGTCTGGTCGTTGCCGATCGGCATGGTGCTCGGCGCTGCCGCTGCCGTGGCGGCCGGGCAGGCGGGCGGCGTGGACTGGCCCCCGGCGCTCGTCCTCGGGGTCGCCGGTGCCGGGGTGTCCCACGCCGTGCGGCGCGTGCTCAGCGTGCTGCCGACCCTGGCCGGCGCGCGGCCGCAACTGGTCTCCGGGACCGCGTCCGTGCTCCTCACCGGCGTCCTCGTCGTGGTGGTGCAGCGCGCCTTCGCCGGCTGACCGGCATACCCCAAAGGAGTGGTCGCGGGGTCGGTCGGAGGGACGGGTCAGTAGACGAGGGCCTGCGCGTCCGGCGTGAGGACCTCCTCGACGAAGGAGGCCGAGCCGCTGATGACCACGCCGGCGACCAGGTCGGCCTCGGTCAGGCCTCGCCGCGCGGCGCACTGCGTGCACACGGTGAGGGTGCCGCCGGCGAGGACACCGTCGCGCAGGTCGGCCAGCGGCGGACTCTCCGGCAGCACGAACTCCTCCGCGCGGCCGGGCACGGCGAGCCAGACCGCCTCGCCGGTCAACCAGAGGCTCACCCCGGCGCCGCTGGCCACCGCCGTGGCCGCGACCGTGAAGGCCTGCGAGAGGCGTTCGGGCGCCTCGATGCCGTGGGTCAGCTTGATGATGAGGCGCCGTGCCGGGTCCGTCATGCGCTCAGGCTACGATCTGCCCCGTGGAAACGTTCTTCATCACGCTCCTGGCGATCAGCTCGCTGCTCATCGTGTGGTTCGCGGCCTACGTGGTCTACCGCCTCGTGCGCAGCGTGCGCTGATGCCGTTCGAGCTCGACGCCGACCTTCCTCGGGAGCTTGCGCCCCTCGCCTGGCTGATCGGCCGGTGGGAGGGCGCAGGGGTGGTCGGCTACCCGACGATCGAGTCCGCCAACTTCGGCCAGGAGATCGTCGTCACCCACGACGGCCGGCCGTTCCTGGAGTGGCAGAGCCGCACCTGGCTGCTGGACGAGGAGGGCAACCAGGTCCGACCGCTCGCCACCGAGCTCGGTTTCTGGCGCCCTGCCGAGGACGGCGAGGTGGAGCTGCTGCTCGTCCACCCCACCGGCATCGTGGAGATGTACTACGGCAAGACCGAGCCGGCCAAGATCGAGCTGCAGACCGACGGAGTCCTGCGCAGCCCCAGGGCCAAGGACTACTCGGCGGCCGCGCGCCTCTACGGCCTGGTCAACTCCGACCTGATGTGGGTGATGGACATGTCGGCGATGGGTCAGCCCATGACCAGCCACGTGTCGGCCCAGCTCAAGCGGGTCGGCTGACGGCCGGTCCCACCGGTTTCGCCCCGACGTAGGCTGGTGGGGTGACCGGCCCCGGCACGGGGCCCGGTCGGTACCTGCCACCCAGGCGACTCCCCGGAGGGTGCACCACCGTGCTCGACCCCATGACCGACTCCCCAGCCGTGACCACGAACACCGAGCCGGCCACCAGCTGGCGCAGCCCTCTGCTCGACGTCCACGGCGCGGTGGCCGACCAGGGTCCGGACGCGGGCGTCGCGGCCCACTACGGCGACCCGCTGCGCGAACAGCGCCTGCTCGCCGAGGGGCTGGCCGTCGTCGACCTGTCGCACCGTTCGGTCGTCACCGTGACCGGACCCGACCGGCTCTCGTGGCTGCACTCCATGACCACGCAGACGCTCACCGGGCTGGCTCCCCGCGTGTCGGCCGAGTCGCTCGTGCTGTCGCCGAAGGGCCACATCGAGCACGACCTGCACATGGTGGACGACGGCGAGACCACCTGGATCACCGTCGAGCCGGGCACCGCCGGGTCGCTCGTGGCCTGGCTCGACTCGATGCGGTTCATGCTGCGCGTGGAAGTGGCCGACGTCACCGCCGACCATGCCGTGCTCGGTGAGCCGGTGCGGCGCGAGTCGGCCGAGGGTGAGCCGCTCTCCTGGTCGGACCCCTGGCCCGACCTGGCAGGTGACACCGCGGCATACAGCACCGTCGTCGAGCACCCAGGCCGCGAACGGGACTGGCGCGAGGTGATCGTCCCCCGCAGCGAGCTCCAGGGCGCCGTCGGGGACCGTCCGCTGGCGGGCACCTGGGCCGCCGAGGCGTTGCGGGTGGCGGCGTGGCGGCCGCGGCTCGGCTTCGAGACCGACCACCGGACCATCCCGCACGAGGTCGACTGGCTGCGGACCGCCGTGCACCTGCACAAGGGTTGCTACCGCGGGCAGGAGACCATCGCGCGGGTGCACAACCTCGGACGCCCGCCGCGCCGGCTCGTCTTCCTCGACCTCGACGGCTCCGGCCACGTGCTGCCCGAGCGCGGAGCCGAGCTCGAGACTGGTGGCCGCGTCGTCGGGCGCGTGACGTCGGTGGCACGCCACTTCGAGGACGGCCCGATCGCCCTGGCGGTCATCAAGCGCAACACCCCGCTCGACGCCGAGCTGGTCGCCTCGGGCATCGCCGCCAGCCAGACCGAGATCGTCACCCGCTGAGGGCATTCCCCCGCACCCGTGTGAGTGGAGACACGCTTGCTGAGTTTGCAAAGTGCTAACTAGAGCAAGCATACTGGGGGCATGACCCCGATCCCCGTACCCGACCTCGGCGGCTACCTGCGCGAACAGCGCCAGGCAGCGCGGCTGTCGCTGCGGCAGCTGTCCGACGTGGCCGGGGTCAGCAACCCCTACCTCTCACAGATCGAGCGGGGCCTGAAGAAGCCCAGCGCCGAGATCCTGCAGCAGCTCGCCAAGGGCCTGCGCATCTCCGCCGAGTCGCTCTATGTCCGCGCGGGAATCCTCGAGGAGAAGGCGGAGTCCGAGGCAGGCCACCAGCCCGACGTCGCCGCCGCGATCCTCGCCGACCCCCGCCTGTCCGACCGGCAGCGCCGGGTCCTGCTCGACGTCTACGCCTCGCTCGTCGGCGACGACGACGAGCCGCAGTCCTCGCACGCTTCCAGGTCCACGGCCGCGACCGGCAGGAGCCGCACTGCCGGCGCCGGCGCGCCGGCCACCCCCCGGCGCAAGCCCGCGACCGCCAAGTCCACCCGGGCCGCCAAGACCACCAAGGCGGCCAAGGCCGCCAAGACCACCGCAGAAGGAGCATCACGATGACGTTCATCACCGACTTCACCAAGGACCTGACCAAGACGGTCAAGGACGCGACCCCGGTCTACGCCGCCGTCGGCGTGACCGACCTGGCCGCCGAGAAGCTGCGCGCCGCGCGTGAGCGTGCCGCGGCCCGCCGCGCCGACCTGTCCGTGGACGCGCTGCAGAAGCAGGCCGAGCAGGCAGCCGAGCAGGCCCAGCAGGTGCCCGCGCTCGTGCTGAACCGCACCCTCGTCCTGGCCGGCCAGGCCCAGGAGTCCTACGAGGAGCTGGCCGAGCGCGGCCAGCAGCTGGTCACGCGGATCCGCAACCAGAAGGCCACCAAGGACCTGCTCGACCAGGCCGAGACCGCGATCGCCCAGGGCAAGGGCGCCGTCACGACGGTGCGCAAGGCCGCGGAGGACACCCAGCGTGCGGCCAAGGCGACGCTGACGACCGGCCGCCGCCAGGCCGAGAACGTCGTGGAGTCCGTCGTGGACGACGCGGTGACCGAGACCCAGGCCGCCACCAAGGCCACTCGCACCTCGACCAGGCGCACCGCCACCACGGCCAAGAAGCGCGCCGCGGCGAGCAAGCGCGCGACCAAGGCCTCGTCCACGAGTGCGCGCAAGACGGCCTCGAAGGCCGCTCGCGCCACCACGGCGGCTGCCAAGAAGGTCGGCGACTGACCGACCTGCACCACGGCGAGAGTTCGACCGGGCCAGTCGGCCAGCACGATCCGACGTCGCAGCCCGACCAGGTATGCCGCCCGCTCACCGCAGCGGGCGGCATCCTGTGTCTGTGAGTCCGTGCTCGGATCGGACCGGTTTCGAGGTGCTCGGAGCTGCCCGAGTCGGGTGCGGGCCGGGCCCGTCCGCGCCCACCCCGCCGGCGGCGACGCCCTAGAGTGCGGAGCGTGACCGACGCACCCGCCTCGCCCGCACCAACCTCGCCCGCCGACACCGGCCCGTATGCCGTGCCCGTGGCAGAGGTCGTCCGGTCCGGCTTCGTCGAGTCGGTGCACCACGGTGTGGTCGTGGCGCTCGATGCCGACGGCTCGGTGCTGCTCGAACGCGGCAACCCGTCGGCGCCGATCTTCCCGAGGTCGGCGGTCAAGCCGATCCAGGCCGTGGCCATGCTGCGCCACGGCCTGGACCTCGACGGCGAGCTGCTGGCGCTGGTGTCCTCGAGCCACTCCGGTGAGGCCTTCCACCTCGACGGGGCGCGCCGCATCCTCGCCGCGGCCGGCCTCTCCGAGTCCGACCTGCAGAACACGCCGGGGCTCCCGATCGACCCGGTGGAGCGAGACGCCTGGGTGGCCGCGGGCCGGCCTGCGTCCTCGATCGCGGCCGACTGCTCGGGCAAGCACGCCGGGATGCTCTCGACCTGCGTGGCGGCCGGCTGGGACCTGGCCACCTACCGGGACCCGCGGCACCCGTTGCAGCAGGCGATCGCCGAGTCCCTCACGGAACTGGCCGGCGAACCGATCTCCGCCACCGGTGTCGACGGCTGCGGCGCCCCGGTCTTCGCCGTCCCGCTGACCGGTCTGGCGCGCGCCTTCGGTCGGCTCGCGACGGCCGCGATCGGGACACCGGAGGGGCGCGTGCGTGACGCGATCCGGGCCCACCCACAGTGGCTCGGCGGCACCCGGCGCGACGTGACCACCCTGATCAGGGGCGTCGACGGGCTCGTCTCCAAGGACGGTGCCGAGGCCGTGCAGGCCGTCGGGCTCGCCGACGGACGATGCCTCGCGGTCAAGATCCTGGACGGCGGCAGCCGCGCAAGAGCCGTGGTGACCGCCTCCGCCCTGCGGGCCCTCGGCCTCGACGACGACGTCCTCAGCACGATGCAGAGCGCCCCGGTCCTCGGCCACGGCGAACCGGTGGGCGCCGTGACGGCGACGGGTTTCTGAGCCGTGCGGGCGGTGTTGCAGCGGGTCACCCGCGCCAGCGTCACGGTCGGGGCGCAGGTCATCGGGGCGATCGAGCGCCCCGGCCTGGTCGTGCTGGTGGCCGCCACCCACGACGACGGACCGGAGCAGGTGGCCCGGATGGCGCGCAAGATCGCCGAGCTGCGCATCCTGCGCGACGAGCAGTCCGTGGTCGACACGGGCGCCCCGGTCCTGGTCGTCAGCCAGTTCACCCTCTATGCCGACACCCGCAAGGGCCGGCGCCCCTCGTGGAGCGCCGCCGCGCCCGGGCCGGTCGCCGAGCCCTTGGTGGACGCCGTCGTGGTGGCCCTGCGCGCACGCGGGATCGAGGTCGCCACCGGCCGCTTCGGGGCGATGATGGAGGTGTCCCTGGTCAACGACGGACCGTTCACCCTCGTCGTCGACACCTGACCTGCGACGCCTGCACCGTGATTCGGCCCACGGACCGACACCTGATCCGGCCGGTCGGCAGCGTCGGCTCCGCCGCCTCGACGTAGTCTGGTGGCATGGAGTATCTGTTGGGCCAGGCGCAGGTCGGCGTCGCCATGATCCTCGGGATCGCGGCGTTCCTGCTCGAGCTGTTCGCGCTGGTCGACGCGGTCCGGCACCCGAGCAACGCCTATCCCGCGGCCGGCAAGCGCACCAAGACCTTCTGGGTCGCGATCGTGGCCGTCAGCGCGGCCGTCGGCTTCATCTTCTTCGCCAACCCGCTCAACCTCCTCGGGATCGCGGCCGTGCTCGGTGCCGCGGTCTACCTCGCGGACGTGCGCCCCGCGTTGCAGCAGGTGCGTGGCCGGGGGTCCTCCTCGTCGGGTCCCTACGGTCCCTGGTGAGCCTCGGCTCGGCCTCCCTCACCTCACTGCTCGCCGGTCCCGACGGGCCGATCGAATACCTCACCACCGGATCCGGCAGCCCGTCCACGGTCTTCGCCCACGGCCTCGCCGGGTCGATCGACACGACCCGCCCCTTCGGATCCGGCGTGCCCGGCAGCCGGACCTTCCTGCACTTCCGCGGCCACGGCGCCTCCGCCGCTCCCGAGACACCCTGGACGTATGCCGCGCTCGCGGCCGAGCTGCGCGCCGTCGCCGACACGGTGGGCGCCGCCCAGGCCCTCGGCGTGAGCATGGGAGCCGGGGCACTGTGCCACTGGCTCGAGCAGGAACCGGCCCGCTTCGAACGACTCGTCTTCGTCATCCCCGCGGTCCTCGACCGTCCCCGGGAAGACGTCGCCCTCGAGCGCCTCGTGGCCATGGCCGACCGCGCCGACGAGCGCGACGTCGACGGGATGACCGAGCTCCTGCTGCTCGAGCAGCCCGAGCCGGTCCGAGCGGACCGGGCGGTGCGGACCTGGTGCCGCGGTCAGGCGACCCACCTGGTCGGCACCCCCGTCTCCCGGGCGCTGCGGACGCTGCCCCACGCGGTGGCGATGGACGACCGCGAGGCGCTACGCGGCGTACGGGCTCCGGCTCTGGTGCTTGCCCAGGAGGACGATCCGGCCCATCCGGTCTCCGTGGCCGAGCAGTTGGCCGGCCTGCTTCCGGACGCTCGACTCGAGGTGCTGCCGCCGGGTGGTCTCATGTGGCGGCACCGGGCCACGGTGCGCCGCTTGATTGGTCTGTTTCTCACTCCTTCGACGGCGTGGTGAGGCACAATCGCAGGACACGCCACCGCGACGGAGGAAGCCATGTCCACGACGACAGGACGGACCGGGGAGATGACCGACCGCACCGCCGACGTGTTCGTCGCCGAGCGGCCATGGGGTGAGTTCCAGCAGTTCGTCTCCAACGAGCGAGTGACGGTCAAGATCATCACGGTGCAGCCGGGGCACCGGCTCTCCCTGCAGACCCACGGTCACCGCGACGAGATGTGGCAGGTGCTCGACGTGCCGATCGACGTGGAGATCGACGGCCGGGCGTGGAGCGCGGGGCCCGGCGAACGGGTCTGGGCCGGGCAGGGGAGCCGGCACCGGATGGGCAACTCCGGCTCCCGACCGGGCCGCGTGCTCGAGATCGCGTTCGGTGACTTCGACGAGTCCGACATCGAGCGGATCGAGGACGACTACGCGAGGCGCAGCGCCGACTGACCGCTCGGTGCCGCCCCGGGTCGGACGGGGTAGGACGCCTCCGACTACGCCGAGCTGACCGCGGGCTGATCGGGCCCGACGGATCGGCCAAGCCGCCGGCCGGCAAGGTGTTCCAGCCAGGCGACACCGAGGAGCTCGCCGTCGACGTCGCCGTAGTGGGCCAGGGCGCGTCGATGCACCTGCGCGACGCGCTCCGACACCGACCAGGGGGTGCCGGCCGACTCGGCGAGGCGCGCCAAGGAGTCCAGCTCCTCCACCACTCGGGCGAGCCCGAACGTCGGAAGGTAGTCACCGGCCAGAAGCGACGAAAGGTGGGTGTGGACGAAGTCGCTGCCGGCAGGGCTCGTGTCGAGCACGTCGGCCAGCCGGTCGGTCGCAAGACCGGCCTGGGCCCCCAGCAGCAGGGCCTCGCCCACGGCGACGGCCTGTCCGAACCACAGCTGGTTGATCAACAGCTTCGTCAGGTAGCCGGCTCCGTGATCCCCCATGTGACGGATGCGTGTCGGGTCGGCGAACGTCTCGAGCAACGGGCGCAGGCGCTCCACATCCGAGTCCTCACCGCCCACGTAGAGCGCCAGGTCGCCGCGCCGGGCGTCCTGCGGGCCACCGCCCACTGCGGCGTCGAGGTAGCGCACACCGCGCTCGTTCGCTGCCGCGGCCAGGTCTTGGGCAAGGCCCGGAGCCGTGCTCGTCAGGTCGATCCAGCTGCCTCCGGGGGCCAGCTGCGCGAGCGCCCCCGGAGCAGAGCCGCCTGACGGGCCGAGCATCAGCTCGCGCAGCTCGGGGCTGCCGGGCAGGACCGTGACCAGCACGTGGTCCGCGGGCAGCCGCGTCAGCGACGAGCTCCAGTGCGCCCCGGCCGCCTCGACGTCGACCTGTCGGTCCTCGCGGAGATCCACGACCTCGACCCGGTGGCCGGCGGCAACAAGGTGCCCGGCAACCGGGAGCCCGATCCTGCCTGCTCCCACGAGGGTGACTGCCACCATCCTTGAAGTCTGGCGCACTGCGACCGGAGCGGCGCAGGCACCCATCACCTCGTCGCGCCGAGGATTCCCCCTCGGGCGACGCCTGCACCGTCGTGGCAGACTCGAGCGCGTGACGACAGCAGGCGCGCGACCGGGTCGGGTGGCCATGATCAGCGTGCACACCTCACCGCTCGAGCGTCCCGGGACCGGTGACGCGGGAGGGCTCAACGTCTACGTCCTCGAGAGCGCGCGACGGCTGGCCCGTCGCGGCGTCGAGGTCGAGATCTTCACGCGGGCGACGACCGGGGCCCTGCCCCCGCAGGTGGAGGCCGCGCCCGGCGTGCTGGTCCGGCACGTCGCCGCCGGCCCCTACGAGGGTCTGTCCAAGCAGGACCTGCCGGGGCAGCTGTGCGCCTTCGCCGCCGGCGTCATGACCGCCGAGGCGGCGCGCGCCGAGGGCTGGTACGACCTGGTCCACGCGCACTACTGGCTCTCCGGCCAGGTCGGGTGGCTGGCGGCCGACCGCTGGCACGTCCCCCTCGTCCACACCATGCACACCATGGCGCGGGTCAAGAACGCCCGGCTGGCGGAGGGCGACAGCCCGGAGCCGCCCGGGCGCGAGATCGGCGAGGCCCAGGTGGTCGAGGCCGCCGACCGGCTGGTGGCCAACACCACTCGCGAGGCCCGTGAGCTGGTCGACCTGTATGGCGCCGACCCCGCCAAGGTGCGGGTGGTGCCACCGGGCGTCGACCTCGACCGGTTCACCCCCGGGGACCAGCGGGCCGCCCGAGCCGAGGTCGGTCTGGCCCCGGACGCCAAGGTCGTCCTGTTCGTCGGTCGCATCCAACCGCTCAAGGCTCCTGACGTGCTGCTGCGCGCCGCCGCCGAGCTGCTCACCCGACGACCGTCGCTGCGGGACGACCTCGTCGTCGCGGTCCTCGGCGGCCCGAGCGGCACCGGCCTGGATCACCCACAGGCGCTGCAGGACCTGGCCGCCCGGCTCGGGTTGCAGCCGCACGTGCGGTTCGTGCCCCCGGTCGGCCGCGCCGAGCTGGCACAGTGGTATCGCGCAGCCGACCTGGTCGCCGTCCCCTCCTACAACGAGTCGTTCGGGCTGGTCGCCGTCGAGGCCGAGGCCAGCGGGACCCCCGTCGTGGCCGCGTCCGTCGGCGGCCTGCCCACCGCGGTCGGCGACGGTGGAGTCCTCGTCGAGGGACACCGCACGCAGGACTGGGCCCGCGAGATCGGTGACCTGCTGCAGGACCCCGATCTACGAAGCGCCTTGCGCCGCAGGGCGATCGCCCACGCTGCACAGTTCAGCTGGGAGGCCACCACGGACCGCCTGCTCGAGGTGTATGCCGAGGCGCGGGCCGCGCACCGCAGCTCGCCCATCGACGACTCCCGGACCTTGGCGGGCGTGCCGTCGTTGGTGATCCCGTGACCAGTGCCGAGACGACCTACGAGGTGGTCCGCGGCTTCCTCGAAGAGGCCGGGATCGAGTGGGAGCTCGGTGGCCGGCCGGGCGAGCTCGTCGTCAGCCTGCCGGGGGAGAAGAAGCTCAAGACGGTCTGCTCGGTGGTCGTCGGGCAGCAGTCGGTGTCGCTGTCGGCCTTCGTGGTGCGCAACCCCGACGAGAACCACCTCGAGGTCTACCGCACCCTGCTGCGGCGCAACCTGCGGTTGCCGGGGCTGTCCTACGGCATCGACGTCTCCGGGGACGTCTACGTGCAGGGGCGCGTCCCCCTCGCGGGGGTCGACCCGGCATACCTCGATCAGCTCTTCGGGGTCGTCCTCGACGCCTCCGACGGTGCCTTCAACGAGCTGCTGGCGCTCGGCTTCCTCGACTCGATGAAGAAGGAGTGGGACTGGCGCATCTCGAGGGGGGAGTCGACGGGCAACCTGGAGGCGTTCCGGCACCTGCTCGACGGGACGGAGCGGTGACGACGGCGCGAGGACACGAGCGCAGCGAGGCCCGCAGCGGCAAGGAGCGCGACACAGGGGACGCAGCGGCGGGAGCGGCACCGGAGGCTGAGCGGCCGCCCCTAGACTTCCGGCATGACGACCGCAGACAGTGGACACACGCTGATCCTCGTCCGGCACGGTGAGAGCACCTGGAACGCCAAGAACCTGTTCACCGGCTGGGTCGACGTCGACCTGTCCGAGAGGGGCATCCAGGAGGCGGTCTCCGCCGGCAAGCAGCTGCGTGAGGCGGGGCTGTTGCCGGACGAGCTGCACACCTCGCTGCTGCGCCGCGCGATCACCACGGCCAACGTCTCGCTCGACGTGTGCGACCGGCACTGGATCCCGGTGCACCGGTCCTGGCGGCTCAACGAGCGGCACTACGGCGCGCTGCAGGGCAAGAACAAGAAGGAGATCCTGGAGAGGTTCGGCGAGGAGCAGTTCATGCAGTGGCGGCGCTCGTTCGACGTGCCGCCGCCGCCGCTCCCGGCCGATTCGGAGTTCAGCCAGGCCCACGACCCGCGCTACACGCGGTTGCGCGACACCATGCCCGACACCGAGTGCCTCAAGGACGTGGTCGCCCGCATGCTGCCCTACTGGGACAGCCAGATCAGCGCCGACCTGCTGGCCGGCAAGACCGTCGCCGTGATCGCGCACGGCAACAGCCTGCGCGCCCTGATCAAGCACCTGGACGGCATCAGCGACGAGGACATCGCGGGCCTCAACGTCCCGACGGGTATGCCGCTCGTCTACCGGCTCGACGCCGACCTCAAGCCGCTCGTGGCGGGCGGGGAGTACCTCGACCCCGATGCGGCTGCGGCGGCCGCCGAGGCGGTCGCCAACCAGGGTCGCTGACGGGGGTCAGCGAGCGCCGATCTGCTCGAGATCCTCGTCCGGCTCGGTGTGCCACTCGCCCGTGACCAGGTAGACCACCCGGCGCGCCACCGAGACGGCATGGTCGCCGAACCGCTCGTAGTAGCGGCCGATCAGGGTCAGGTCCACGGCGGCCTCGGTGCCGTGCTTCCACTTGCCCTCGAGCAGCATCGCGAAGACCTCGCGATGCAGCCGGTCCATCTCGTCGTCGTCCCGGTCGAGGGCGACGGCCGACTCGACGTCCCGGCCGGCGATCACCGATCCGGCCTTGGCAACGATGCGCTCGGCGACCTGGCCCATCTGCAGGATGGTCGAGCGCAGCACGGGTGGCACGGCCGACTCCGGGTAGCGCAGCCGGGCCACCTTGGCGACGTGCCGGGCCAGGTCGCCCATGCGCTCGATGTCCGCGCTCATCCGCATCGAAGTGACGACCATGCGCAGGTCGGTCGCGACGGGTTGCTGGCGGGCGAGCAGGTCGATGGACAGGTCGTCGAGCTCCGACCGCATCCGGTCGATCTGCTGGTCCGCGGCGATGACGCTCTCCGCCAGGTGGATGTCGGCGTCCAGCAGAGCGGTCGTGGCCCGGGCCATGGCCGAGCCGGCCAGCCGCGTCATCTCGACCAGTTGGTCGGAGATCCGCTCGAGGTCCTCGTGGAATGCGTCGCGCATGGGTTCCTTGTCCTTGCCGTGTCTGCCGTGTGTGCCATGTCTGTCGTGTCTGCCGTTGCGGGTCGTGCCTGACGGCGCTGCCGATGGACGGCCGCCTGCCGACCCGTTGCCAGCGGTGCGGCCTCCGCCGAAGAGCAGCGTGGCAGCCCGCGGTGAACGGGTGCCGGACCGCAGGTGAACACTCGGCGTCGCTCCCACCGCACCGCTCCGGCGGCGGATGATCGGGCCCGTGGACTGCGTACGCTGAGCACGTGGACTCCACGACCGCGGCCGTGCTCGGTGGTGCCGTGGGCCTGCTCATCGGCGCCCTCGCCGTGACGATGGTCGCCTGGACCGACCGGGCCCGGCGCCGGGTGCCCGACGACGAGCTGCCCGAGGCGCGCGTGCCCGAGGGCGTGGCCGACGTCCTCGCGGTCCTGGGCTCCAGCGCCATCGTCCTCGACCGCGACGACGCCGTCGTCAGGACCAGCCCGTCGGCGGTGGCCCACGGACTCGTGCGCGACAGCGAGCTGGTCCACCCCGCCCTGCGGGACCTCGCTCGCCGGGTGCGCCGTGACGGCGAGATCCGCGAAGCCGAGCTGGAGCTGTCCCGCGGTCCGATCGGCACCGGCGTCATCACCGTCGCCGCGCGGATCGCCCCGCTCGGGAGCGCCTACGTCCTGCTGCTGGTGGAGGACCGCACCCACGCCCGTCGGCTCGAGGAGGTCCGGCGTGACTTCGTGGCCAACGTCAGCCACGAGCTCAAGACGCCGGTGGGTGGTCTGGCACTGCTCGCCGAGGCCGTCCAGGGGGCCAGCGACGACCCGGAGGCGGTCACCCGCTTCGCCTCGCGGATGCAGGTCGAGAGCAGCCGGCTCACCACCTTGGTCACCGAGATCGTCGAGCTGTCCCGGCTCCAGGTGGCCGACACGCTGCACGACCCGGAGCTCGTCGACGTCGGGCAGGCTGCGGTCGAAGCGGTGGACCACACCGAGCTGCTGGCCCAGGACCGGGGCACGAAGGTGACCCTGGTGCGCGAGGATCCCGGGTCGCCGCAGGTCTTCGGTGACACCCACCTGCTCACCACCGCGATCCGCAACCTGGTCGCCAACGCCATCACCTACTCCGACCCCGGCACCAGCGTGACCCTGGCGGTGCGCACCCGCGGCGAGCTCGTGGAGGTCGCCGTGACCGACCAGGGGCACGGCATACCGGCCAGTGAGCAACCACGCATCTTCGAGCGCTTCTACCGGGTCGACGCCGCCCGCTCGCGGGCCACCGGAGGCACCGGCCTGGGCCTCGCCATCGTCAAGCACGTCTGCGCCAACCACGGCGGAGACGTCACCGTGTGGAGCGAGGAGGGGCACGGCTCCACGTTCACCATGCGGCTGCCGGCCGCACACCGGCCATCCCGGCCGGGCCCCGACCTCCGGATCGCGACGAGAGGTGACTCCATGACCACACCCCACGAAGGGCACCCCGCATGACGCGCATCCTGGTCGTCGAGGACGAGGAGTCCTACTCGGACCCGCTGTCCTACCTGCTGCGCAAGGAGGGCTACGACGTGGACGTGGCCGAGACCGGCCCGGCGGCGCTGGAGCGGTTCGACCGGGCGGGAGCAGACCTGGTGCTGCTCGACCTGATGCTCCCGGGTCTGTCCGGGATCGACGTGTGCCGTGCGCTGAGGCAGCGCTCGTCGGTGCCGGTGATCATGCTCACCGCCAAGGACAGCGAGGTGGACAAGGTCGTCGGCCTCGAGATCGGCGCGGACGACTACGTCACCAAGCCCTACTCGAGCCGCGAGCTGCTGGCCCGGATCAAGGCCGTGCTGCGTCGTCTGCAGGAGCCGGACGAGCTGCTCCCGCCGAGCCTGGAGGCGGGGCCGGTGCGGATGGACGTCGAGCGGCACGTCGTGACCGTCCGGGGTGAGCAGGTCTCCTTCCCGCTCAAGGAGTTCGAGCTGCTGGAGATGCTGCTGCGCAACGCGGGCCGGGTGCTGACACGGGGGCAGCTCATCGACCGCGTGTGGGGGAGCGACTACGTGGGCGACACCAAGACGCTGGACGTCCACGTCAAGCGGCTGCGGGCCAAGATCGAGACGGACTCGTCCGCCCCGGAGCACATCGTCACGGTGCGGGGGCTGGGCTACAAGTTCGAGAGCGCCTGAGCGGATCGGAGGCGCCGGTCGGTGGGATCAGCCGCCGCTGCCGGAGGTCGGCGTCACGGTCGCGTAGTAGCCGTCCGGCAGCAGGACCGGCACCGGGACCTCCTGGGCACCGAAGTCCGGTGTCTTCAGCTGCAGGTCGAGCATCGAACCGGGCGCCACCGCGACCGTGCTGACCTGGACACTCTCCGTGTCGCCGCCCGAGAGCTTGACCGTGCTGTGCGGCGGCAGCTTGGTCTGGGTCGCTTCGGCGTTCGGGGCCTTGAGCTGCAGCGTGACCTCCTGGTCGCCGCTGTTGACCACGTAGCCGGAGACCACGCCGGCGGCTCCCTTGGACCCGGCGACCACGAGCAGGTCGTGCACGGCGACGTCACCGAGGGTGGCGGAGACCCCGTCGGCCGGGTCGTAGTGCAGGTCGGTGGTGATCGGCGAGAACCGCTGGCACCCGGAGATCGCCAGGGTGCCGGCCGCCAGTGCGGCAGTGAGCAGCAGGGCACTCCTCTTCGGGAGCGCGGTCTTGGAGGTGGCCCGGGCCGGTCGACGCTTCACGCGGGTCAGCCTAGCCTCACCGTTTCATCGGGTTGGGTGAACGGGCGGGCTCTGGGCGGCGGCGGGGTTCGGGGGTGCGAAGCTGGGTCAG
>NZ_SWMA01000014.1:0-93185 GCF_005222685.1 Segeticoccus rhizosphaerae | reverse complement strand
TGCCGATGCGGCGCCGCCTGCGAACGGGACAACACCTCCAACGCCTCACGCTGACCAGCCGACATCTGCAACGGGGACGCGGGTGAGCTCATAAACGCCAGTCTACCAACGCACCACCCAGTTATTTGCGAGACGCACCACTAGCATGTCGTCATGAGGCTGCTTCCGGTGGTGCTGGCCCAGTCCCCGGCGCGGGATCCGAAGACCGCGACCGGTGAGCTGCGAAGCGAAGTCGCGACTCTCCACGCCGAGTTCCCGCAGGCCAAGGCCTTCATCTATCCCGAGTACCACACCTGCAGGGTCTCCAGTCTGCCGAACGAGCGGCGGGCCGCCTACGAGCAGGTCGCCGAGCCTCTGGACGGCCCGCGCGTCACCGCGTTGTGCGCCGCCGCGGCCGAGTCCGGCATCTGGCTCGTGGCCGGCACCGTCATCGAGAAGGGGCCGCGCGGAGAGCTGTTCAACACCGCGGTCGTGTGCTCGCCCGCCGGTGAGCTGGCCAGCTACTACCGCAAGGCGTTCCCGTGGCGACCCTTCGAGCCCTTCACGCCCGGCACCGGATTCACCGTCTTCGACATCCCGGACATCGGCCGGGCCGGTCTGGCGATCTGCTACGACCTCTGGTTCCCCGAAGTCGCCCGACAGCTGGCGTGGATGGGCGCCGAAGTCATCGTCTACCCCACCCAGACCTCCACCAGCGACCGCGACCAGGAACTGGTCCTGGCCCAGGCCGCCGCGATCGCCAACCAGGTCTTCGTCGTCTCCGTCAACGCGGCCATGCCGGACGGCGTCGGGCGCAGCATCATCGCCGACCCGGAAGGCATCGTCCGGGTCGCCGCGCCCAGCGAGGCCCCGGCCGTCGTGACCGACGTCCTCGACCTGGACGCCGTCACCCGCGTCCGCACCCTGGGGACCAGGGGCCTGAACCGGATGTGGAGCCAGCTGCGCGCAGGCGACCCGCCCCTGCGGCTGCCGGTCTACGGCGGCGCGATCGACCCAGCCACATGGCATCCACAGCGAAGAGGCGAGAGCGATGAGTGACGCCACCGCGACACCGACCCGGCCGGACCTGGAGCGAAGCCTCACCTTGTGGCCGATCGTGCTGTTCGGCATCGCCTACATCACCCCCTTCATCGTGCTCACCACCTTCGGGGTGTTCTCCGCCGTCAGCCACGGCACCCTGGCGGCCTCGTATGCGATCACCACCGTGGCAGTGCTGTTCACCGCAGCCAGTTACGGCAAGATGGCCCGGTTGCACCCCAGTGCCGGTTCTGCCTACACCTACACCCGGCGGGTCATCGACGACCGACTCGGCTTCATGGTCGGCTGGGCCACCCTGCTCGACTACTTCTTCCTGCCCATGGTCGTCTGGCTGATCGGCACCGCCTACCTGACCGCCCAGTTCCCCGCCGTGCCCGGCGTCGTGTTCCTGATCGGGTTCATCGTGCTGACCACCGCCCTGAACATCGTGGGCATCAAGCTGGCCACCCGCGCCAACCTGATCCTGATCGCCTTCGAGGTGCTGATCCTCGCGTTCTTCGTCGCGTTCTCCCTGCGGCACGTGATCGACATGAACGGACCCGGCGCGATCCTGTCCGCCAGCCCGTTCTGGAACGCGGGCTCCACGATCGGCGCCGTCTCCGCCGGAGCCGCCCTGACGGCGTACAGCTTCATCGGCTTCGACGCGGTCAGCACCTTCGCCGAGGAAGCCGTCGACCCCCGCAAGACCATCCCCCGCGCCATCATCCTCACCGCCCTGGTCGCCGGAGTCATCTTCGTCTTCGTCGCGTATGTCGTGCAGCTGGTCCACCCCTCCGGCCACTTCGCCGACCCCGACAGCGCACCGCTGGACATAGCCAAAACCATCGCCGGCAACCTGTTCGGCTCCATCTTCCTGGCCACCGTGATCCTGGCCCAGTTCGCCGCCGGCATACCGATCCAGGCCGCCGGCACCCGGCTCATGTACGCGATGGGACGCGACGGTGTCCTACCCCATCGGTTCTTCGCCTACGTCTCCCCACGCTTCCGCACCCCCGTGCTCAACCTGCTGCTCACCGGCGCCGTCGGGTTCATCGCCATCGCCTTGAGCGTGTCGACCTCCACCTCGTTCATCAACTTCGGCGCCTTCTGCGCGTTCGCGTTCGTCAACATCTCCGTCGTCGTCGCCTACGCCAAGGCCCTGCGCGCCGGCGACCGGCCCAACCCCATCACCTGGGCGCTGTTCCCGCTCATCGGGCTCGCGTTCATCCTCTGGCTGTTCACCCACCTGGACAAGGCCGCCCTCATCCTCGGCGGCGTCTGGGCCGTCATCGGCTTCTGCTGGCTGGTCGCCCTCACCCGTGGGTTCAAGCTCGCCACACCCGAGATGGACCTGAGCGAGGACGCGGAACCCGAACCCGCCTCCTGAGGGTTCGCGTCGCCATGGACGACGGCGCGACCGGATGGTGCCCCCTGACGCCGGTATACCCCAACAGACGCCACCGTGGCGCCGACGAGACCAGGAGGTACCCCATGGACCAGCTGTTGTCAGTCGACCAGGCCGCCGAGCTGCTCGGCACGACCGTGCGCTTCCCGCGACGCCTGGTCGCGGAGCGTCGCATCACCTTCGTGCACGTCGGACGGCACGTGCGCATCCCCCGCTCGGCCCTCGAGGAGTTCATCCACGAGGGCACCGTCGAGGCCTCCCGCAACGCCTCCTGAGGTGACTCCGGCCACAGAATAAAATGGGGATAAAGTGGGGATGGCTCCGGGCACAGAGAAGCCGCAGGCCTGTGACCTGCGGCTTTGCTCCCCCGGCTGGACTCGAACCAGCAACCCTTCGGTTAACAGCCGAATGCTCTGCCAATTGAGCTACAGGGGAATGGGATGGTGCTCGGCGCTGCGGCGGTAACTGTAGCAAAGAAGGCACCTCGCAACTAAACCGGTCGGGCCTCTCGGTTCCTGCGCAGGACCGGACCTCGTGGCCCCGGCGCTCACTCCTCGCGCGGCAACCCGACCTGTTCGCGCAGGTCGTCCAGGACGGACCGGACCTGTGCCATCACCCGGGGGTCGTCGGCCCGGATGCCAGGACCCAGGACGGTCTGGCTGAGCAGCTCACGGGTGGCCAGGTCCTGCCGGATCACGGCTCTCCCCCGCCGCCGCGGACCCAGGTCGAGCACCGACGACAGCACGACGCTCGCCTGCACGCGTTCGCGCAGGGTCTCCGGCAAGAGGGTCTGCTGCTCGCCGAAGCTCCACTGCGTCGGTCGGCGGCCATCGACCCACGTCACGGTGAGCGCCGACGTCTCGTCCTGCCACACACCGGTATCGACCTCGTGCCACGGCCGGCGCCACCGCAGCTCCCCTTCCGGCGAGACCACGGCGATCGCCCAGTTGGTCGCCACGACATGGTCACCGGTGGTGGCGTCGGTCGCGAACTGCAGCACCCGCTCCCCCTTGCCGAGCCCGAGCGCCTCGACCGCAGGCGTGGCCAACCGGGGTTTGGCCGCGCGCCGGCGGATCAACCCCATCAGCCGAGCCTCGAGCGGAGCGCCGCAAGGCTGCGCTGCAGCGTCTGCAACTGCTCGCTCAGGTGGCGAGCCTGCGAGGGATCGGCGCCTCCGGAGTCCATCCGACGAAGGGTCGACAGCGCCTCGCCGATCTGCCGGTTGAGCCCGACCTCCTGCACCTTCACGAGCAGCTCCTCCAGGTAACGACGGTCGGGCAACCCGGTCGACGCGTCGAACCGCGCGGGCAACGGCGCCACCGCCAGCTCACTGACGAGCGGACGCACCGCTGCCGGCGCCTGGTCGGCCACGGCTCCCGCCCAAGCGGCTGCGGTGGTGGCCGCGCTCGGGCCGCCCAGAGCACGTATGGCGTCGTGGATCGCCCGGTGCGCGGGTGCGCCGAACGCGTCGGCCTCCAAGGCGTCGAACTCCTTCGCGTCGACGGCTCCGGGAAACTGCAGCACGGTCTGCAGGAGCTGGCGCTCCGCGGAGACGACCGGGTCGCGCGGGTCCGGCAACGGCATACCGGCGTCGGCCCCGGCAACCGGCTGCTCGCCCGGTGCGCCGGAGTCGCGGACCTCGCTCTGGCGCGGTCGCCCGCGGTGCTGCCCGGCCGCCCGGCCGGCGCGCGCCACCTCTGCCGAGACCTGCTCCACCTCGACGCCGAGCCAACCCGCGACGGTGCGGGTGTATTCGGGGCGCAGCGACCGGTCCCGGATGCTCGCGACGATCGGCGCGGCCGCCCGCAGCGCCTGCACCCTCCCCTCGACCGAGTGGAGGTCGAACCGGCCGACGGTCGTGCGAACCGCGAACTCGAACATCGGCACAGCGTCCTCGATGAGGGCCCGCACCGCCGGCTCACCGCCGGACTGCCGCAGCTCGCACGGGTCCTGCCCGGACGCCGCCACCGCCACATAGGACTGCGAGGCCCAGCGCTGGTCCTCCCCGAAGGCCCGCATCGCCGCCTTCTGCCCGGCCGCGTCGCCGTCGAAGGTGAAGACGACGCGGGCAGGCGCCTGGTCGGCCTCGTCACGCATGATCCGCCGCAGCGTCTTGATGTGCTCCACGCCGAACGCCGTGCCGCAGGTCGCGACGGCTGTCTCGATGCCGGACAGGTGGCACGCCATCACGTCGGTATAGCCCTCGACGACCACCGCCTGCCGGTCGCGTGAGATCGCCTTCTTGGACAGGTCGAGCCCGTAGAGGACCTGTGACTTCTTGTAGATCGGGGTCTCGGAGGTGTTGAGGTACTTGGCTTCGATCCGGTCGTCGTCGAAGATCCGGCGCGCGCCGAAACCCACCACGTCGCCGGTGATGTCGCGGATCGGCCACACCAGCCGCCCGCGGAACCGGTCATACAGTCCGCGACTGCCGCGCCCGGCCAGGCCGCCCGTGGTGATCTCGTCGTCGGTGAATCCCTTGTCGCGCAGGTGCCGCGAGAGCTCCTCCCCGGCCCGCGGCGCGAAACCGATGCCGAACTGTTCGGCCGCGCGCCGGTCGAACCCCCGCTCGCGCAGGAAGTCGCGGCCCGCCCGCGCGTCGGGCAGGTTGACCAGCGCCGTGGCATAGAACTCAGCCGCCACGCGGTGTGCCTCGATCAGCCGGGCGCGTCGGCCGATTCCCTCCCCCCGTGGACGTCCCCCGGTGCTCTCGTCGTAGGTCAGCTCCATGCCGAGCTTGGCGGCGAGGCGCTCGACCGCCTCGGTGAAGGAGAGGTGCTCGACCTTCTGCACGAACGAGATGACGTCGCCGCCCTCACCGCAGCCGAAGCAGTGCCACGCCCCCACCGCCGGCCGGATGTTGAAGGACGGGGTCTTCTCGTCGTGGAACGGGCAGAGGCCCTTGAGCGACCCGGGACCGGCGCTGCGCAGCGTGACGTGCTCGCGCACCACGTCCTCGAGCGACGAACGCTCCTTGACGAGCGCGACGTCCTCGGTCTTGATCAGACCGGCCACGGACCCTCCTTCGTATGCCGTGAGTCTAGGAGGTGCGCCGCGTCACCCGCCCGCCGCTGTGGACACGTGAGGCGCACCAGGACGGCGTGTGCGGCAGAAGGGGTCAGGTGCGACGCCTTCTGCCGCACGAATGCGGTCAGTCGGCGAGGTCGCGCACCACCTCGGCGGCCGGCTCGTCGCGGGCGCTGAGGTGACCGATCCCGGCATACAGCGGCTGTCCCTCGATGTCGCCGGCCTCCGTCGCGGCCGCGCGCAGCGGCGCCACGACCTGCTGCACCATGGGGAAGGCGGCGGGCGCGCGGTCGCCGTAGCGCTCGATGAAGGCGTTGCGCAGCATCCGGGCGGGCCGGCCGGTGAAGGCACGGGTCACGACGGTCTCCTGCCGCGACGGGTCGGCGAGCGCTGCCTTGTATGCCGGTGTGGCACCCGACTCGGGCGTGCGCAGCAACGCGCTGCCCACCTGCACGACGACCGCGCCGGCGCCCAATGCGTCGCGGACGTCCTGGGCGGTGCTGATGCCCCCCGCGCCGACCAGCGGGAGGGAGGTCGCCGACCGGACCTGCTGCAGGAGCGGCACGAGCGCGAGGTCGTTGGGCTCGGCGTCCAGCGTGTGCGTGCTGCGATGGCCTCCCGCGGTCGCCGCCTGTACGCAGAGGAAGTCGGCACCCGCGGCGGTCGCGGCAGCCGCCTCGTCGGCGTCGGTGACGGTCACACCGACGACGCTGCCTGCCGCACGGAGCCGGTCCATCACCCCCGCGGGTGGCAACCCGAAGGTTAAGGTCACCGAGGCGACCGGCTCGGCCACCAGCAGCTCGACCTTGTCGTCGAAGTGGGTCGTGTCGTGCCACTGCGCCTCGGGCAGCGACAGGCCCCGTCCTTCGGCCGCCGACTGCAGCAGTTCCCGGTAGGCGGCGAGCGCGGCGCCGACGGACTCCTGTCTCGCGTCGGAGGGCACGAACAGGTTGACGCCGAACGGGCGGCCGGTCAGCTCACGGGTCTGCCGGATCTGGTCCCGCAGCTTGGTCGCGGGACCATAGCCGGCCCCGAGGAAGCCCATGCCGCCCGCCCCGCCGACGGCGGCGACCAGCTCCGGGGAGGCGGGGCCACCCGCCATCGGCGCGGAGGCGATGGGCAGGTCGAGCGTGGAGAACAGGTCCATGGTCAGCAGCTTTCTCGGTGGAGGGCGATCGCCCTGGGGTCGGACAAGGAGGCCACCTGGTCGACGACGACCCGCAGCCGCGCGGCATCGTCACCGGCGGTGTCGAAGTCGTGACGGTGGAGCGGATCGAGGCGGTCCGGCGAGGCCGCGAAGTGATCGACGAGGTCGTGCACCATCTCCCGCTGGTGGCTCATCAGGGACTGTCGCTCGTCGGCGAGCATGACGAAGTGCGCGGCCACGCCCTTGAGCATGGCGCACTCGGCGCGCGCCTCGTCAGGGATGACCAGGTCGGCGGCATACCGGGTCAGCGGTCCGTCGCCATGCTTGTGCCGCGTGGCGACCTCGACCGACTGCACGAACCTGCCGATGAGGCGACTGGTCATGTCCTTGAGCGCGGCGAGGGCGCGGCGGGACCCGTCATACGAGTCGGGGATGCAGCCGGTGCCCAGCAGCCGGCGCATGGCTTCGAGCAGGACCTCCTCCTCGAGGTCGGGGGCGTAGAGGTCACGGGCCACCCGCGCGACCTCGAGCGTGTCCGAGTGGGATCGCAGCGCTCCCAGGTCGATCCGCCCGGAGGCCACCGCGTCCTCGACGTCGTGGACGGAGTAGGCCACGTCGTCGGACCAGTCCATCACCTGCGCCTCGATGCAGCGACGGGTCGGGTCGTCGGCCGGAGCCTGGTTGCGCAGCCAGCTGAAGACGTCCAGGTCGTCGGCGTACACCCCGAACTTCGGCGAGGCGCTGGGCGACTCACCCCGGCGCCAGGGATACTTCGTGGCCGCATCGAGGCTGGCGCGGGTGAGGTTGAGTCCGGCCGACCGACCGTCGGCGTGGGTGCGCTTGGCCTCGAGCCGGGTCAGCAGGCGCAGGGTCTGGGCGTTGCCCTCGAATCCCCCGATGTCGCGGGAGATGTCGGCCAGCGCCGTCTCACCGTTGTGGCCGAACGGCGGGTGCCCGAGGTCGTGGGCGAGGCAGGCGGTGTCGACCACGTCAGCGTTGCAACCGAGCGCGGCGCCGAACTCCCTTCCGATCTGGGCAACCTCGAGGGAATGGGTCAACCGGTTGCGCACGAAGTCGTCGCTGCTGGGCTGCACCACCTGGGTCTTGGCCGACAGCCGACGCAACGAGGCGGAGTGCACCACCCTCGCGCGGTCCCGGGCGAAGTCGTCCCGGTCGGCCCGTTTCTGGGCAGGATCTTCCCGCACCCACCGCTCACGGGCGCGATCGTCATACCTGCTCGGGCTCACGAGCCGACTGTATGACGTGCCGCTCACCCGCCGCGCACCTGTCCGTGGCCGCCCCGACGGTCTCGGGAGAGCCACGCCTCTCGCTGGTCAGGCCCGGACGGTTCCCGCGCGGTGCCGGCGGTGGGCTCGGTGACTCGACGCGGCGGAGAGGAGCGCACGCCCGAGGGGTCTCGGCGCCACCTCTCGGTAGCCGCCGAGGGCCAACCCGGCGCGGGTCTCGAAGACATTGCGCGCGGCACGGTCACCGGTGCGCAGCACCGACCAGGCCATGGCCAGCCCGTAGGCCGGCAGCAACGGCAAGCCGGCGAGCGCCACCCACTGCCAGGTGTGGCGCTCCTCGTGCACCATCAAGGTGGGTCGGTGCCTGGCGAGCGCCGTCCAGTCCCCAGGCGTGATGAGGACGTTGCCCACGGTGAAGGCGGAGGCGGTCGGGAAGCCGAACCGGTAGTGGTCGGCGAGGACGAGGCCACGCGGCCCTCGCCTGACGTGACAGCGGCCGAGCACCGCGACGCCCAGGCCGAGCGGCGTGGAGAGGTTGACCAGGTTGGCCACCTGGCGGAAGCGCAGGGCGTGGGTGAGGTGCGAAGGGGATCCGTCGGCCACAGACCGACTCTAGGGCTCCGAGCTCTTTCGGGCCCGGAGCGGGGGGCACCGTTCAGGCAGCGAGGGCACCAGGGAGTCGGTCGAGGCAGCCGACCCAGCCGGCGCTGTGGTTGCGGACGTCATCCTCGCCGCTCAGGCCGGTGTGGGTGAGTCGCAGCAGCGTGCCGTCGGGCTCCTCGGTCAGCTCCACGCGGACCAGGCTCGACGGCTGGTCGAACTCTGCCCATTTCCAAGTGAACTCAATGAGGGTGGGTGCCCGCAGCGTGCGGTATGTGCCCACCACGTCATGCGGGCCCATCGAGATGGTGTAATCGCCGCCCTCAGTGATGTCCCCGCTGACCCGCAGGTCGAGGTCCGGATCGGGGCAGTACCACTGCGCCATCAGTTCCGGATCTATCCACGCCGCGTAGACCCGTGCGATAGGAGCGTCGATGTGACGTTCGAGGATGATCGCGCTCTCGTCGGCGCTCAGGTTCTCTGATCGGGTCATCCGTCCTGCTCCTTTGTGTCTGCATGGCCCCGGTCTGCTGGCGAATCGGCCCCGAGCAGGCGCTCGAGGCGGTCGAGAGTGGCCGACCAGAACAGCCTGCGGTCGGCGAGCCAGGACTCCGCCTCACGCAGTGGTGCCGCCTCCAGCGTGCACACGATCGTGCGGCCCCTCCGGTCACGTCGCACCACTCCTGCCGCCTCGAGCACGCGCAAGTGCTTGGTGATCGCGGGCAGCGACATCGGGTGCGGAGCAGCCAGGCTCCCGACCGTGGCGGGTCCGGAGCCGAGCTGCTCCACGATCGCACGCCGGGTGGGGTCTGCCAAGGCGTGGAATGTGCGCTCCAGCGTCATCGTCACAACCATAGTTAACCATTCGGTTAACACTTTCTCAACCACCTGTTGGATTCGGGGCAACGCCGGTTCCCCGGCAGGATGGGGTGCATGAGCGAGCGCGAGACCTCGGGCGGCCTGTCCTACAGCCGGGTGGGAACAGGGCCGGCCGTCGTGCTGGTCCACGGGTGGTGCTGCGACCGCACGTTCCTGGCCCCTCAGCAGGCACACCTCGCGCCGACCCACACCGTCGTGTCGCTCGACCTACGAGGGCACGGCACCAGCCGGTGGGTCGACGAGCTGGCTTGCGAGATCACGGACTTCGCCGACGACGTCGCCGAGGTTGCCGCAGACGCCGGGCTGTCGGCACCGGTCGTCGTGGGCCACAGCATGGGTGGCCTCGTGGCGCTCGAGTGCGCGGCGAGGGGTCTCGCCTCCGCGGCGGTCCTGGTCGACCCGGCGCCGATGCTCGATGAGTCCGGGCGGGCCTACTTCGCGCGCTCGTGGCCGGAGGTGGCCGACGATGCCGACGGGTCGTGGCGCCGCCGGTTTGCCGAGCGCACGATGCTCGCGACCGACCGCGTGCGCCGCGTAGAAACCCTCGACGGGATGGCGCGTGTCCACCCCTCGGTCGCCGCAACGTCGATGCGTGGCATGGCGGACTACGACGCGGGGGCCGCGTTGGAGGCGGTCACGGTGCCGCTCCTGGTCGTCTCTGCCGCCCACCCGGAGGACATGAGAGCGGTGCGCGGGCGCTGCCGGCACCTCATGACCGGGCAGGCCGTGGGAGCGGGCCACTTCCTGCAGCTCGAGGTGCCCGAGCAGGTCAACCCGATGATCGACCGCTTCCTCGCGCTCAGCCTTCCTCCGGGTGGCGCACCGAGCTGAGTGCCGCCGAGAGGTATGCCGCGGTGGCGCCACCGGAGGCGGCCACCTTGGCCGGCGTGCCCGCCGCGACCACCCGCCCACCGTCGTCGCCTGCGCCCGGCCCGAGGTCGATGACCCAGTCCGCGTCCGCGACCACGCCCATGTCGTGCTCCACGATGACGACGGAGCCCCCGGCTGCCACCAGCCCTTGCAGCTGGGCCATCAGCACCTCGACGTCCGCGGGGTGCAGGCCGGTCGTCGGTTCGTCCAGCAGGTAGAGGGTGTGGCCCCGACGGGCCCGCTGGAGCTCGGTTGCGAGCTTGATCCGCTGGGCCTCCCCACCGGACAGCTCGGTCGCCGGCTGGCCGAGCCGGAGGTAGCCGAGCCCGATCGCCTGCAGGGTCATCAGGCTCCGGCGGACCGCCGGCACGTCCTCGAAGGCCGCGACCGCGTCGTCGACGCTGAGGGCAAGGACGTCGGCGATGGTCCTGCCCTGCCACCGGATCTCGAGTGTCTCGGGGTTGTACCGCGCCCCGTGGCAGCTCGGGCACGGTGAGTAGGAGCCCGGCAGGAAGAGCAGCTCGACGGCCACGAACCCCTCACCCTGACACGTCGGACAACGACCCGCGGCGACGTTGAACGAGAACCGGCCCACGTCGTACCCGCTGGCCCTGGCCTCGTCGGTCGCGGCGAAGACCTTGCGGACGCCGTCGAACAACCCGGTGTAGGTCGCCAGGTTGGACCGGGGCGTGCGACCGATGGGTTTCTGGTCGACGCGGACCAGCCGCCGCACGGCCTCCAGACCAGTGGCCTCGGTCACCGAGGGATCCCCCGGCCCGGCCACAACGCCCACGTCGACGCCTTCTTCCTCCGGCTCGGCGGGGACGCCCGTCCCGAGGTGGCTCGCGACCACCTCGGCCAGCACCTGGGCGACCAGCGTCGACTTGCCCGAGCCAGACACCCCGGTCACCACGGTCAGCACCCCGAGCGGCAGGTCGAGGTCGACGCCGTGCAGGTTGTGCCGGGTCACTCCCCGCAGCCGCAACCAGCCCTGCGGTTCGCGCACAGCCGGCCGACCCGCGCGCAGCCCACCGTCGAAGAGGAACCTTCGCGTCGCCGAGGTGGCGACGTCCGCGAGCCCGGCGACCGGCCCGGCATACAGCACCTCTCCCCCCTGCTCGCCGGCGGCCGGCCCCACGTCGACGACCCAGTCCGCCTGTCTCACCACGTCCATGTCGTGTTCGACGACGAAGAGCGAGTTGCCTGCAGCGACAAGGCGGTCGAGCACCTTCATCAGGGGCTCGGCGTCGGCCGGGTGCAGGCCGGCGGACGGCTCGTCCAGGACGTAGACCACCCCGAACAGGCCCGACCGCAGCTGGGTGGCGAGGCGCAGTCGCTGCAGCTCTCCCGAGGACAGCGTCGGGGTGGACCGGTCCATCGCCAGGTAACCGAGGCCGAGCTCGACGAGCACCTCGAGCCGCGGCACGAGGTCACCGGTCAGCGTCGCTGCCACACTCTCCTCCGCCGCCTGCTCGCCCTCGGCGCGCATCAGCTCCAGCAGGGTCCTCATGGGCAGGGCTGCGAGCGCGTCGATGGGCAGCCCGGCAAAGGTCACTGCGAGCGCGTCCTGGCGTAGCCGCCGCCCTTGGCAGACAGGGCAGTCCACGGTTTTGACGAACTGCAGCGCCCGTCGGCGCGCCGTGGCGCTCTTGGAGTCCGACAGCGTGTGCATCACGTGCCGCTCGGCACTTTGGTAGCGCCCCTCGTAGGGGCGCTGGATCCGCCCGGCCTCCCGGACGGGGTGGACCGTGACGACCGGCTCCTCGTCGGTGAACAGGATCCAGTCACGCTCAGCCTGGGGCAGGTCGCGCCACGGACGGTCCACGTCGTAACCGAGAGTGTCGAGGATGTCCCGGAAGTTCTTGCCCAGCCACGCGCCGGGCCACGAAGCGATCGCCTTCTCCCGGATGGACAGCGAGGGATCCGGCACCAGCGTCGCCTCGGTGGCGCGGTGCACCCGCCCGAGCCCGTGGCACTCGGGGCAGGCACCGGCGACGGTGTTGGGCGAGAAGCCGTCGGAGTCGATCCGCGGCGCTCCGGGCGGGTAGCTCCCGGCGCGCGAGAGCAGCATCCGCAACGTGTTGGACAGGGTCGTGACCGTGCCGACGCTCGACCGGGTCGTCGGTGCGCCACGCTGCTGCTGCAGGGCCACGGCAGGCGGCAAGCCGGTGATCTCGTCGACCTTGGGGGCGCCGACCTGGTTGATCAGCCGGCGGGCGTAGGGCGCCACGGACTCGAAGTAGCGCCGCTGCGCCTCCGCGTAGATCGTCCCGAACGCCAGCGACGACTTGCCCGAGCCGGACACCCCGGTGAACACCGCGAGGCAGTCGCGCGGCACCGCCACGTCGACCCCCCGGAGGTTGTGCACGTGCGCGCCACGCACCCGGACATAGGGGTCCTCCGCCTCATGCTGCACGACCCCGAGCGTAGGGTCACCGGCATGGAATACAGGAATCTGGGTCGGAGCGGCCTGCGCGTCTCGGAGATCGCCTACGGCAACTGGTTGACGCACGGGTCGCAGGTCGAGAAGGACCAGGCGCTCGCCTGTGTGCGGCAGGCGCTCGAGGTCGGGATCTCGACCTTCGACACGGCCGACGTCTACGCGGGCACCAAGGCGGAGTCCGTCCTCGGCGAGGCGCTCAAGGACGAGCGCCGCGAGTCGCTCGAGATCTTCACCAAGGTCTACTTCCCGACCGGTCCCGGCAAGAACGACCACGGCCTGTCGCGCAAGCACATCCTGGAGTCGATCGACGGCTCGCTGCAGCGGCTGGGCACCGACTACGTCGACCTCTACCAGGCCCACCGCTTCGACCACAGCACGCCGCTGGAGGAGACCATGGAGGCCTTCGCGGACGTGGTCCGCCAGGGCAAGGCGCTCTACATCGGTGTCTCGGAGTGGACGGCCGACCAGCTCCGCCGGGGCCACGAGCTCGCCCGGGAGCTGCACATTCCCTTTGTCTCCAACCAGCCGCAGTACAACATGCTCTGGCGGGTGATCGAGACTGAGGTGGTGCCGACCAGCGAGAAGCTCGGCATCGGCCAGATCGTCTGGTCGCCCATCGCCCAAGGGGTGCTCACCGGCAAGTACCAGCCCGGCCAGGCGCCGCCCGAGGGTTCACGCGCCACCGACGACAAGGGCGGTGCGAGCATGATCGAGCAGCTGATGGACGACAAGATCCTGGCGCGGGTGCAGAAGCTGGTGCCGCTGGCCGAGGAGGCCGGACTAACCATGCCGCAGCTCGCGGTCGCCTGGGTGCTGCAGAATCCCAACGTGTCGGCGGCCATCGTCGGGGCCTCCCGCCCCGAGCAGGTCACCGACAACGTCAAGGCAGCCGGGGTGAAGCTCGACGCCGGGCTGATGAAGAAGATCGACAAGGCGCTCAAGCCGGTCGTCCAGACCGATCCTTCGCTGACGCGGTCACCGCAGCGGTCAGAGCTGGAGAATCGCGACTGAAGCAGCTCGGCGTGGCCAGGCGCGGCATCATCGGGTCGGAGCGGTAACCGGGCGAGGAAGCAATCGCGCCGGGACGCCACCTCGGGCAGTCAGCACCCCAACCCCCTGGGCCGTCGGTTAGCGTGGATGTGCCAAGGCAGGTCCGCTCCGCATGATGGAGGTCCTCGTGTCCGCTCCCGTCCGGCCGCTGATCACGGTCGACGAACTGCACCACCTGATGTCGAGCCCCCGCACGACCCCCACGCTGCTGGACGTGCGGTGGGAGCTGGGTCGCCCCAACGGCCAGTCGGAGTACGAGCAGGAGCACCTGCCCGGAGCGGTCTACATCGATCTGGACAACCAGCTCTCCTCACCCCCCGGCCCGGACGGCAAGGGCGGCCGTCACCCGATGCCCGACAAGAAGCTGTTCGCCTCGGTGATGCAGCACGCCGGCGTGCGCGACGACCGCCCGGTGGTCTGCTACGACGCCCACGACTCGCTGCCGGCAAGCCGCGCCTGGTGGATGCTGCGCTACTACGGCAAGCACGACGTCCAGGTCCTCGACGGGGGTCTCGCCGCCTGGCTCGCCGCCGGTTACCCCACCGAGAGCGGCAGCTTCACGCCGAAGTCGGGCCACTTCACCCCGCACAAGCACGGCCGGCACAAGATCAAGGCCGGGGACGTGCAGCAGTATGCCGACCGCGGCCGACTGCTCGACGCTCGCCCTTCGGACCGGTTCCGCGGGGAGAACGAGACCATCGACAAGGTCGCCGGCCACATCCCTGGGGCGCGGAACGTCCCGGCGGTGGAGAACCTCGAGGACGACGGACGTTTCCTCCCCCCGCGGCAGCTGCGCGAGAGGCTCACCAAGCGGCTCGGGTCCAAGAACGCCAAGACCAACGGTGACGAGCTCGCCATCTACTGCGGGTCGGGCGTGCAGGCCGCCCATCTCGCCCTCGCCCTCGAAGTGGCCGGCATCGCCAAGGACCCGGCGGTCTACGTCGGCTCCTGGAGCGACTGGATCACCAAGCGCGACCGGCCGATCGAGACCTGGGACGACTGACCTCCCACCCCGCTTGTTGCTGGGAGGGGGCGTCACCGGCGACGCCCCCTCCCAGCAACAAGTGTCCTGAGTCGGGTCAGGAGGCGACCGGCCGGCCGTAGCGCACCGCGCTGCGCGCCCGGGCCTTGGCGGCCTCCTCCTCGCGGTTCTTCGGCGGGGCACTGGTCACCAGCGCGCCGAGCAGCTCGGCGGTGGCCGCGGCGACCTGCTGCACCGCGCGCTCGAACGCTGGCGAGTTGGCAGCCGACGGCTTGGCGCTGCCACTCACCTTGCGCACGTACTGCAGGGCGGCGGCATGCACCTCGTCAGGCGTGGCGGGCGGCTCGAAGTTGTGCAGGGTCCGGATGTTGCGACACATGACCTCAGCGTGTCACAGGGCCGCACCCCGCGTCGCCCGGATAGGTCGCTCAGCCGCCGGAGACCGACAGCTCGGCCTGGGCAACCTGCTCCGCCTGCGGCGCGTCGAGCTCGCGCGAGTCGAGCCAGTGCTCGGGCAGCACGACGTGGCGGGAGGATCCGGCGCGGCCCCGCTGTCCCTCGGCAGCCTCACCCGGCCACGGCTGGGTGGGGTCGAGGGTCGCAAGCAGGTCGTCCAGGGCAGCCAGCGAGTCGACCAGGGCGAGCCGGTTGCGCACCGTCGAGCCTGCCGGGAAACCCTTGAGGTACCAGGCGATGTGCTTGCGGATGTCGCGGCAGGCCTTGTGCTGGCTGCCGTGGAACTCGGTGAGGTAGACCGCGTGCCGCCGCAGGGTCTCGGCCACCTCCCCCAACCGCGGGGTGACCCTGGCGTCGCTGCCGGCGAAGGCCGCGGCAAGGTCGGTGAACAACCAGGGGCGTCCCAGGCAGCCGCGCCCCACCACGACGCCGTCGCAACCGGTTTCGCGCACCATCGCCAAGGCGTCCTCGGCCGACCAGATGTCCCCGTTGCCGAGGACCGGCACGGACGTCACGACGTTCTTCAGTCCGCGGATCGCCTGCCAGTCGGCGGTGCCGGAGTAGGCCTGCGAGGCAGTGCGCGCGTGCAGCGCCACGGCTGCCACGCCCTCCCCCTCGGCGATGCGACCGGCCTCGAGGTAGGTCAGGTGGTCGGAGTCGATGCCCTTGCGCATCTTGACGGTGACCGGCACGTCATACGGCGCAGCCTCCTTCACCGCGCTGCTGACGATGGCGCGGAACAGGTCGGTCTTCCACGGCAAGGCCGCTCCCCCACCCTTGCGCGTCACCTTCGGCACGGGGCAGCCGAAGTTGAGGTCGATGTGGTCGGCGCGGTCCTCGGTGACCACCATCCGCACGGCCTGGGCGACGGTGGCGGGGTCGACGCCGTAGAGCTGGATCGAGCGCGGGCTCTCGTCGGGGTCGTGCTCGATCAGCTGCATCGAGATCGGTGTGCGCTCCACCAGGGCGCGTGAGGTGATCATCTCGCTGACGTAGAGCGACGTGGCCCCGCTCGCGCCGCCGGCAGCCAGCCCGGCATCGCCGTACTGCCGGCACAGCCGACGGAACGCGCGGTTGGTGATGCCGGCCATCGGCGCCAGCACCACCGGCGACTCGATGGTGTGTCGACCGATCTGGAGAGGGGGAAGGACTGCGGTCATGGTCCCCCGATTGTGTCAGAGCGTCAGGTGCGTCGCCGCGGGCACGTATGCCGTGCCCCGTCCGTGCCCGCTGCTTCGACGGAGGCGATCAGGAGAAGGCGTCGAGGGCGCGCCGGGCCTCCTTCGCCGCCTGTCGGGCATCCTCGAGCGCCTCGTCCTCTGCCTCCTGCTCCGTCTCTGCCTCGCTCAGCTCTCCCTCGAGCTCCTCCAGGTCGTGCTCTCGGGACGCCAGCTGGCGCCGCAGCTCCTCGAGCTGCTCGACCAGCTCCAGATTGCGTGCCGACAGCTCCTCCACCCGATGCCGGGCCTCGCGGGCGGACGACTCGGCCTCCTCCAGGTCGGCGGCCGCCTCGCGAGCTCGCTCCTGCGCCTCCTCCCGGGCACGGGTGTCGTCCGGCACCACGGAAAGCTCGGGTCTGGACGGTGTCGCCGGACGCGCGGTGCCTGAGCGCTTCGAGGCCATCGCCGAGGTCACGTCCACCGCGCCGAAGCCGGTGGCCTCGAGCGGTTTGGTCAGCTGTCCGGCGCGGACCGCGTCGGCCGCGCCCTGGTCCACCATCGCGGCGTGCAGCGTCGACTCGACCTGCTCAGCGACCGTCGCGCTCACCGGGTTGCCGAGCTCGGCCGCGAGGGCTCGAGCGGTGCGAGTGATCGCGGCCGTGAGCTTGCGCCGCTGTGTCGTGAGCTCACGCATCTGGCCGGCGTCGAGGTTCTCCTGCGCGTCACGCAAGGCGGCGCCCAGAGTCAGGACCTGCTCGATCTCCTCGGTCCGGTGGCGCGCCAGCATGTTGACCACCCAGGCGCCCGCGGCGGGTTTGGGCAGCGCGGTGATGGCCTTGGCGAGATCAGGCTCCCCGGCGTCCTTCGCCTCCTTGGCCCGCGCGCCACGGGTCGAGATGAAGTCGCCGGGCAGCACGCCGTAGAGCTCGTCGGCCACGTCCTGCAGGTCCACGGTGCTCCCTCGTCGCGGGCGTCCTGTCCCCGGTGCCCGTGATTCTCGCAGGCTCGTGCCCACCCTGCCTCGTGCGGAGGTGGCGGATCAGAGCCAGCCGTTGCTCTCGGCGATGCGGACCGCCTCGGCACGGGTGCGCGCCCCCGTCTTGCCGATCGCGGAGGACAGGTGGTTGCGGATGGTTCCCTCCGACAGGTAGAGCCGGCCCGCCATGGCCGACACGGTCGAGCCGTCGCGCGCAGCCCGCAGGACGTCGGACTCCCTTGCGGTCAAGGGCGACTCACCCGAGACGAGGCTGTCTGCAGCCAGCGACGGGTCCACGACACGGAGGCCGGAGTGGACCCGTCGCACCGCGTCGGCGAGCTGGCGCGCCGGCGTGTCCTTGACCACGAACCCCGAGGCGCCCGCCTGCACGGCCTTGCGCAGGTATCCCGGTCGGCCGAAGGTCGTCACGATGAGGACCTTGATGTCGGGCAGTTCGTGCCTCAGGGCCGCGGTGGCGGCAATCCCGTCCAGTCCGGGCATCTCGACGTCAAGCAGGGCGACGTCCGGGTTGTTCTCGCGGGCCGCGTCGACCACCTCGTCCCCGCGTCCGACCTCGGCGACGACGCAGAGGTCGGACTCCAGGTCGAGCAGTGCGGCCAGGGCGCCTCGCACCAGCGCCTGGTCGTCGGCGAGCAGGAGGCGGATGCTCACGAGGTGCGCGCCTTGCGGCCGAGGATCGGCAGGCTCGCAGATCGCTCTGGCGTCGTGCCGTCCGCGGTCGACTCCACACGCTGGTCGGAGGGCCCGGGCGTCGTGACGACCAGCTCGAACCCGTGCGGTGACAGGTCACGAGAGACCAGCACGGCGCCCACGTCGGACGCACGTTCGCGCGCACCGGCCAGGCCGTTGCCCTGGCCGGGTGCCTCGCCACGACCGCGCCCGTCGTCGCGGATCGTGATCCCGCTCTCGTCCAGGGTGATGGAACAGTGCTCCGCCCCGCTGTGCCGAATGACGTTGGTCACGCCCTCGCGCACGACCCAGGCGAACAGCTCACGCAGGTCGCTCGGCACCGCATCAGTCGCGTTGGGCAACGTGGCGTGGATCCCGGCCGCGTCAAGTGCCTCCCGCGCCCGTGCCAGCTCACCGGCGAGCGAGATCTCGCGGTATCCCTCCACCGCCCGACGCACGTCGGCGAGCGCGTCACGGGAGAGTCGCTCGAGATCCGCGATCTCGGCCTTGGCCCGGTCCGGGGCATCGTCCATCAGCCGTCCGGCGAGCTCGGCCTTGACGGTGATGACGGTGAGCGAGTGACCGAGGATGTCGTGCAGGTCGCGCGCCATCCGGTTGCGCTCGTCCTGCACCGCGAGGCGCGCGTTCTCCTGCCTGACGCTGGACAGGTCACGCTCTCGCGCGGCCGCCATGATCCCTCCGGTCATGGCCGCCATGGCAAGCAGGATGGCGAAGCTGGTGCCGGGGTCGAAGGTCCAGCTCTCGAAGCCCGCCGCCAGCCCGTTGTCCAACGCGATCAGGCCGATCGCGACCAGCCAGGCGGTGCGGCGCTGGAAGGTCCACATGCCCGTCACCGCGAGGAAGACCCAGGTCGTACTGCCCGGCTGTCCCACCGTCACCGTGCAGGCGACCGCCAAGAGCGTCAGGACGGTGTAGTTGATCACGCCGGCGGTGCTGGGGCGACGTGGTTCCCCCCAGCTCCACCCCCGGTGCGCGTGCAGGAAGTTGAGCAGGTAGACGGCGGCGAACACCACCGTGGACAGGACACCCAGGATGCGCTGGAGCGGATGCTCGGCGGCCCAAGCCGACTGCACCGGTTGGATGAGGAAGACCAACCAGATGCCGGCGTAGAACAGGCTGATGAACGCGCCACGACTGTTACCCGTCATGCCTCGTGCTGCGGCCATGCCGAAGGGCGGACCAGGCCCTTCCGAACTACTCATGTCGGGGTCCCCGCGAAGTATCGGAGCGAAGCGGAGAACTTCGTGGGGTGGCTCATGTCGGGGTCCCCGCGAAGTATCGGAGCGAAGCGGAGAACTTCGTGGGGTGGCTCATGTCGGGGTCCCCGCGAAGTATCGGAGCGAAGCGGAGAACTTCGTGGGGTGGCTCATGTCGGGGTCCCCGCGAAGTATCGGAGCGAAGCGGAGAACTTCGTGGGGTGACTCATGTCGCCAGCCTCTCAGATGTGCATGTGTGCCGGAACTGGACAGGGGTAGGGGAGACTCGCTCCCGCACCCTCATCGAGGCGTCAGACCCGCGCGGTGTCCTTTCGGAAGCGCCAGGCGGCACCGGCCACGAAGATCGCAAGCCACGCCGCCACGTTCACCCAGGCCCAGTTGTCGACGCCGCCGGATACCGGGTCGTGCACCAGCTCGTTGAGCCCCCAGATGGGGGTGAACTGCGCCACCGTCTGGTACCAGCCCGGCATCGCGGTCAGGTCGACGAACAGCCCACCGGCGAACGCGAAGATCACGAGGGCGAACGACTGCACCTGCATGACGTTCTCCGTCGGCAACAGGTAGCCCATGAAGAGCCCGAACGCCGCGAACATCAGCGAGCCGATCCACACGGCGAACGCGGTGAGGATCCACTGTGCCAGCGGCATGTCCGCCTGACCCGTGATCAGGCCCACGACGTAGACCGCGAGCACCGAGGCGGCCCCCAGCGTCATCGCGGCCAGCATCTTCACGGCGATATAGGCCACCGGCGACAACGGCGTGAGTCGCAACTGCCGGCTCCAGCCCTGGGAACGCTCGATCGAGACCATCGCGCCGCCGCTGCTCGTCGCCAGGACCGCCCCGTAGAGAGCCATGCTGATCAGGATGTAGGCACTGACATTGCCGTGCGACCCGGCGCCGAGGCTCTGCTGGCCGGCGGGGATGGTCATGCCGAAGATCAGGTAGAAGACGACCGGCATGATCATCGTGAAGATCATCGTGCGCCGGTTGCGCAGCAGCCGCCGGACCTCGAGCTTCAGCATGGTGAGGTTGAACCCGCCGAGACCGGGCACGGGCCGCGACATCAGGTCGGGCTGCTGGGGCATGGCGGTGGTGCTCATCGGGTCTCTTCCGTGGTCGTGTCGTCGCCGGTCAGGGCGATGAAGGCTTCCTCGAGTCCGCGTGCCGTGATCTCGAGGTCGTGCGCGTTGGTGGTGGTCAGCAGGTGGTGGGCCACCTTGTCGGAGTCGCCGGAGTGGACCAGGACGGTGTCGCCCCGGATCTCGATGGAGTCGGCACCCGGTATGCCGCGCAAGGTCGCCTCGTCCGCGCCCGGCAGGGTGGCCCGCACCGTCCGCCCGGAGGCGAGGCTCTTGATCTGGCCGGCAGTCCCGTCGGCCACGATCTCGCCCTTGCGCACCAGGATGATGCGGTCGGCGTAGGCGTCGGCTTCCTCGAGGTAGTGCGTGGCGAAGACGACGGTCCGACCCTGCTGCGCGTCCGCCCGGATCGCCTTCCAGAACTCCCGGCGTCCCTCGACGTCCATGCCGGTGGTGGGCTCGTCCAGCAGGATGAGAGCAGGGTCCGAGAGCAGCGCCAGCGCGAACCGGAGCCGTTGCTTCTCGCCGCCGGAGCACTTGCCGACCCGTCGGTCCGCGAGCTCGGTGATGCCGGCTCGCGCCAGGACCTCCTCGACCGGCCTGGTGTTCGAGAAGACGCTCGCGGTGAAACGGCAGGTCTCCTCGACCGTGTAGTCCGAGAGCAGCCCGCCGGTCTGCATCACGGCCGATACGAGGCCGCGCCGGATGGCCAGATGCGGTGCCATCCCGAAGATCTCGGAACTGCCCTCGTCGGGCTGCGACAACCCCAGGATCATGTCGATGGTGGTGGTCTTGCCCGCGCCGTTGGGCCCGAGGAACGCGACGATCTCTCCCGATCTGATCGTCAGGTCGATGCCTTTGACGGCGTGGACGTCGCCGAACCGCTTGTGCGCGCCCCGGAGGTCGATCGCGAGCGGCGTGCCGCCCGCGATTGACCTCCGGGGGCGCTGCACGGCATACGTGTCATTCGTTGTCATGCCCCAAGCATGGGTTCGCCGGCGCCGCGGAGCCTCACACTCGCGTCACGATCGGCCCATGACAGATGTCACGCGCGCGGCCACCTGCGCGCGGGGTCAGCAGCCGAGCAGTCGTGTGGCGAGGTAGGACTCGACCTGGTCGAGGCCAATCCGCTCCTGCGCCATGCTGTCCCGCTCGCGCACGGTCACGGCCTGGTCCTCGAGCGTGTCGAAGTCGACGGTGATGCAGTAGGGCGTGCCGATCTCGTCCTGCCGACGGTAGCGGCGGCCGATCGCCCCCGCGTCATCGAAGTCGACCATCCAGTTCTGCCGCAGCCGGGCCGCGAGGTCACGGGCCTTGGGTGTCAGGTCGGCGCCCCGCGAGAGCGGCAACACGGCGGCCTTGATCGGCGCGAGCCGGCGGTCGAGTCGCAGGACCACCCGCTTGTCCACGCCGCCCTTGGTGTTGGGCGCCTCGTCTTCGGAGTAGGCGTCGACCAGGAAGGTCATCAGCGAGCGCGACAGTCCGGCCGCGGGCTCGATGACGTATGGCGTGTAGCGCTCGCCGGACTGCTGGTCGAAGTAGGACAGGTCGACGCCGGAGTGCTTGGTGTGGGTGCTCAGGTCGAAGTCGGTGCGGTTGGCGATACCCTCGAGCTCGCCCCATTCGCTGCCCTGGAAGCCGAACCGGTACTCGATGTCGACGGTGCGCGTCGAGTAGTGCGACAGCTTGTCCTTGGGGTGTTCGTAGTGCCGCAGGTTGTCCTTGTTGATGCCGAGGTCGACGTACCAGCGCGTGCGCTCGTCGATCCAGTACTGGTGCCACTTCTCGTCGGTGCCGGGCTCGACGAAGTACTCCATCTCCATCTGCTCGAACTCACGCGTCCGGAAGATGAAGTTGCCCGGCGTGATCTCGTTGCGGAAGCTCTTGCCGGTCTGGGCGATGCCGAACGGCGGCTTCTTGCGCGAGGCGTTCATCACGTTGAGGAAGTTGATGAAGATCCCCTGGGCCGTCTCGGGCCGCAGGTAGGCCAGTCCGGACTCGTCCTCGAGGACCCCGAGATAGGTCTTGAGCATCATGTTGAACTCGCGCGGCTCGGTCCACGCGCCCTTGGTGCCGCAGTTGGGGCAGACGAGATCGGCGAGGGCCACCGAGTCGGGGTCGACCTGCTTGCCCTTCTTGGCCGCCTTGGCCGCGACCCCCTCCTGCAGGTGGTCCATGCGGAAGCGCTTGTGGCAGCTGTGGCACTCGATGAGCGGGTCGCTGAAGCCGCCGACGTGGCCGCTGGCCACCCAGGTCTCGCGCGGCAGGATCACCGAGGAGTCGAGGCCGACGACGTCGTCGCGGCCCTGCACCATCGACTTCCACCACTGCCGCTTGATGTTGTCCTTGAGCGCGACGCCGAGCGGGCCGTAATCCCAAGCGGATCGGGTGCCGCCGTAGATCTCCCCGCAGGGGAAGACGAAGCCCCTGCGCTTGCAGAGGCTGACGACGGTGTCGACGGTTGAGGGAGCAGCCATGTGGCCAAGGCTATCGGTCCCGAGCAGGTGCTCCCGACCGCGCTCGCGTACCCTTGAGGGGTGTCCACCAGCATGCGCACCTCCATCGAGCGAGCCAGTCTGCCCGCGCTGACGCGCCTGTCCAGCCTGCCTCGTGTCGTCCCCTTCCTGTCGATGCTCGTCCTGCTCGTCGCGGGCGCCCTGGTCGGCGGCCCGATCGGCTTCGTCCTCATGGGGCTCGCGACCCTGGCCGTCGCCTGGCTGCTCTACCTCTCCTGGCCGCGCCTGACCTCGAGCGAGCGGATGATGCGTGGCGCCGTCGTACTGCTCGCCGCGGCCCTGGCGGTCGTGCAGCTCTTCCCCCAGACCTGACGGTCCCGGCCGGGTGCCCACCCGGCATACCGTTTGAAGTTGACAATCATTCTCATTTAAGCGCAGGATCGGCGTATGCCGCGACGCCTCCTCGCCCTCTGCGCCTGCCTGACGTTCAGCGCGTCACTGACTGCCTGCGGGAGCTCGTCGAGCGACACCTCGGGGCGCCTCGACGTGGTCGCGGCGTTCTATCCGCTGCAATTCGCGACCGAGCAGATCGGCGGTGACCAGGTGGCCGTCACCGGGCTGACCAAGCCGGGCGCGGAGCCGCACGAGCTCGAGCTGACGCCCAAGGACGTCGCCGAGGTCAGCAAGGCGGACCTGGTGGTCTTCGAGCACGGGTTGCAGCCCGCGGTCGACCAAGCGGTCGAGAACGAGGCACCCGACACCTCCCTCGACGTCGCCCCGGCAGCCAAGCTCGACCTGGCGCTGCAGCCCGCGGTCGGAGACGACCACGGCGCCGAGGTGGAGGAGCATGAGAGCGGCGAGGGGCACGAGCAGGAAGCCGGGGCCACGGACCCGCACTTCTGGCTCGACCCACTGCGCTATCGCGACGTCAGCCGCGCCATCGCCGACCGGCTGTCGACCGTGGACCCGACGCACGAGGCCGACTACCGGGCGCGGGCCAAGGCGTTCGAGGCCAGGCTGACCAAGCTCGACCGGGCCTTCGCCACCGGACTCGCCCACTGCGAACGGCCTGAGATCGTCACCAGCCACAGCGCGTTCGGCTACCTGGCGCAGCGCTACCACCTCGACCAGGTCGGCATCACGGGGCTGTCCCCCGATGCGGAGCCCGACCCGTCACAGATCGCCGCCGTGGCTCGCTACGTCAAGGACCACGACGTGACCACGATCTACGCCGAGACGCTCGTCAGCCCGGCGACCGCGGACACCATCGCGCAGGAAACGGGGGCCACGGTCAAGGTGCTCGACCCGATCGAGGGGATCACCGACAAGTCGGCGGGGAGCAACTACTTTGAGATCATGCGCTCCAACCTCGCGACGCTGGAGTCCGGACAGGGGTGCTCCACGTGACCACGGGAGCCGCGAGCGGGCCTGGTCGTGAGCCGATTCTCTCGCTGCGATCGGCGGCGTTCGGCTATGCCGACCGGGCGGTGGTCGCCGATGTCACCCTCGACGTGCGACAGGGCGAGGTGGTCGCGCTGCTCGGGCCCAACGGCTCCGGCAAGTCGACCCTCGTCAAGGGCCTGCTCGGACTCAACAGCCACCTCGGCGGCGAGGTGGAGCTGTTCGGCACGCCGATGCGCCAGTTCCGCGACTTCACCCGGCTCGGCTACGTGCCGCAGCGGCACACCCTGTCGGCGTCGGTGCGCGCGACGGTCACCGAGATCGTCGCCATCGGGCGTCTGCCCCACCAGTCGTGGTGGGGTCGGCCGGGCCGGACCGACCAACGGCTGATCGACCGGGCGCTCGACCTGGTCGGGCTCGAGGACCGCGCCCGCGAGGACGTCTCGACCCTGTCCGGGGGGCAGCAGCGACGGGTCCTGATCGCTCGGGCGCTCGCGGCCGAGCCGGACGTGCTGATCATGGACGAGCCGACCGCGGGTGTCGACGCCGCGAGCCAGCAGGTGCTCGCGGAGGTCCTCGCCCGGCTCGCCGCCCAGGGCACCACCATGCTGATCGTCACGCACGAGCTCGAGGCGCTGCGCGACATCGTCAGCCGCATCGTCCTGGTCGGTGAGGGCCATCTGCGGTTCGACGGGACGCCTGCCGACTTCGTCCTGGCCCAGCGGCGGCAGCAGGACCTGATCCTGGCGCACGAGCACCACCACCACGACGACGACTCCGACGTGTCGCAGGCGCCCGGGGTCCTGTCGACCCCGCACGGTCCGCTGGAGCAGCCCGCCCAGAAGCGGGGAGTCGAGTCGTGAACACCCTGACCACGCTGACCACCCTCGGGGGACTTCCGGAGCTGCTCGACTACGACTTCATGCGCCGGGCACTGCTGGCGGCGTTGCTGGTCGGCATCGCGGCGCCGATGGTGGGCGTCTTCCTGGTGCAACGGCGGCTCTCGCTGATCGGCGACGGGATGGGGCACGTCGCCCTCGCCGGTGTCGCGGTCGGCGTCTTCACCGACACGGCACCCGTGCTGACCGCGCTCGTGGCGGCCGTGCTCGCGGCCGTGCTGATCGAGCTGATCCGGGCGCGCGGGCGCACGAGTGGGGACGTGGCCCTCGCGGTGATGTTCTACGGCGGCATCGCCCTCGGCGTGGTGATCATCAGCAAGTCCACGAGCAGCACCCCGGCCAACCTCACGGCATACCTCTTCGGTGCGATCACGACCACGAGCAACGGTGACCTGTGGGTCTTCGCCGTGCTGGCCGTCGTCGTGGTCGCGACAACCTGGCTGCTGCGGCCGCGGTTCTTCGCGGTCGCCAACGACGAGGAGTATGCGCGGGCCACCGGCATGCACGTCACGGCGCTCAACCTGGTGCTGGCCATCCTCACCGCGGTCACCGTGGTGGTGTCGATGCGGATCGTCGGGCTGCTGCTGATCAGCGCGCTGATGATCGTGCCCAACGCCGCCGCTCAGCTGCTCGCGGGCAGCTTCCGGACAGCCATCCGGTATGCCGTGGCGATCGGCGTGATCTCCAGCGTCGGCGGAGTGACCGGCTCCTTCTACGCCGAGACCCCGTCGGGAGGCACCATCGTCATCGTCGCCATCGGCATCTTCCTGCTGGCCTCGATCGGCACGAGTGTCCGCGCCCGAGTGGTGTCGCGGCGCCACCAGCGGGCCGAGCACCACCCGCACGAGCACGGCCTCGGCTGTGGGCACCCAGCCGTCGCCCACGGGGACCACGTGGACTACCTGCACGACGGGCACCGGCACGCACCCCACGCCGGGCACTACGACGAGCACGACCCGCGGGTGCACGCGCAGACCGCCGACGAGTCGGAGACGGCGGCCGAGACGACGGCCGAGACGAGGAGCAGCTGAGGCAGATGGCGCAGAACCGGCGACGACCGACCCGGCAGCGCACCGCCGTCCAGGCGCTGCTGGAGCAGACCGACGACTTCAGCTCCGCGCAGGAGCTGCACGCCCGGCTGCGGGCGTCCGGCGACGCGGTCGGGCTCGCCACCGTCTACCGCACGCTGCAGGCGATGGCGGCCGACGGTGACGTGGACGTGCTGCGGACCGATGACGGCGAGGCCGCCTACCGGCAGTGCAGCACCGGCCACCACCACCACCTGGTCTGCCGGACCTGCGGCGCGACGGTCGAGGTCGAGGGGCCGGCCGTGGAGAAGTGGAGCGAGCGGGTCGCCACGGAGCACGGTTTCACCGACGTGCACCACACGCTGGAGATCTTCGGCACCTGCGCCGACTGCGCACGCGCCGCCCGCTCCTCCTGACGCCTGCGATCAGGAGGGCCGGGAGGCGGAGTCGATCGCGCCGCCGTAGCGACGGTCGCGGTCGGCGTAGATCTGGATCGCCCGCCACAGGTCGCGCCGGTCGAAGTCGGGCCAGAGCGTGTCGAGGAAGACCATCTCGGCATAGGCCGACTGCCAGAGCAGGAAGTTGCTGGTGCGCTGCTCCCCCGAGGAACGCACGAACAGGTCGACGTCGGGCATCTCCGGGTCGTCCAGGTGGCGGGCGATGGTGCGCTCGTCGATCGAGCGCGGGCTGAGCTGGCCCGCCTTGACCAGTTCCGCGATCCGCCTCGTGGCGTCGACGATCTCGGCCCGGCCGCCGTAGTTGACGCACATGTTCAGCGTGATCACGTCGTTGTGCCGGGTCATCTCCTCGGCCGCCTCGAGCTCCTTGATCACCGAGCGCCACAGGCGCGGCCGCCGCCCCATCCAGCGCACCCGCACCCCCCATGAGCTCATCACGTCGCGCCGACGCCGGATCACGTCGCGGTTGAACCGCATCAGGAAGCGCACCTCCTCCGGTGAGCGCTTCCAGTTCTCGGTGGAGAACGCGTAGGCCGAGATGTGCTTGACCCCGATCTCGATCGCACCGGCGACCACGTCGAGCAGCGACGACTCGCCCGCCTCGTGACCCTTGGTCCGGGGCAGGCCCCGGGCGTTGGCCCACCGGCCGTTTCCGTCCATCACCACGGCCACGTGCCGCGGCACCAGCGCGGCGGGGATGGCGGGCGGTCGGGCCCCGGACGGGTGAGGGGCCGGCGGCCGGGGCGCCCGCGAAGTATCGGAGCGCAGCGGAGAACTGCGTGGGGTGTTCATGCCCGCTCCACGAGACGCAAGGATCGCACGCCCCGCTCGAGGTGCCACTGGAGGAACGCCGCGACCAGGCCCGAGCCCTCGCGTTGGTGCCGCGGATCGCTGCAGTCGGCGAGCTCCCAGTCGCCGCTCAGCAGCGCGGCCAGCAGCTCGAGGGTGAGCGGGTGCGGCGCCGCCGACCCGGCTGGCCGGCAGGACGGGCAGACCACCCCTCCGCCTGCGACGTGGAACGCCCGGTGCGGCCCGGGGGCACCGCACTTGGCACAGTCCACGAAGCTCGGCGCCCACCCGGCGACCGCCAGCGAGCGAAGCAGGTAGGCGTCGAGCACCAGTCCCGCGTCGTGCTCCGCCCCCGCGAGCGAGCTCAACCCACCGGCGAGCAGGTTGAACTGCTGCAGGGCCGGCTCCCCCTCCTCCGTCAGCCGGTCGGCCGTCTCGAGCATGGCGCTCGCCGCGGTCCAGGCGGAGTAGTCGCGGGCGATCGTGTCGCCATACGGCGCCAGTGTCTCGGTCTGGGTCACGGTGTCCAGCGAACGACCCTCGTAGCACTGGAGGTCGACCACCATCCCCGGTTCGAGGCGCGAGCCGAACTTGGACCTCGTGCGCCGCACGCCGTTGGCCACCGCGCGCACCTTGCCCCGCGACCGGGTGAGTGCGGTGACGATGCGGTCGGCCTCACCCAGCTTGTGGGTGCGCAGGACGATCGCCGCGTCGCGGTACAGGGGCATGGCGCCATTGTCCTACGTCGCCCCTGCGATTGCGGTATGCCGTGCCGGTGTCCACGCTCGTGGTCGACGGTGGTGAGGTTCGAGGCCAGAAACGCCGCCTGCTCTCCCCGACAACCATTCCCGACGAGGGGCCCCCTCGAGGACTCCTGAATCAGACACCTGTTCGAATTCGTGCGGTAGGCTGACTCCATGGCCACGGCGCTCCAGGGATCACTGCTCGACCAGGTCGACGAGGTCGGGTTGCGACCACTCGGTCCGGCGGTCCGCCGCACGACACTCTCGCGCGGCGCCTGGATCGACCTGCGCCCCGGCTTCGTCACCGGCTCGGACGCGCTCTTCGCCCGCCTCGCCCGGGACGTCCCGTGGCACGGCGAGCGCCGTCAGATGTATGAACGCGTGGTCGACGTGCCACGCCTGCTCAGCTTCTACGACGAAGATGACACACTCCCCGATCCGGTGCTGCTGCAGGCCCGCTCGGCCCTCAGTCGCCACTATGCCGGGGAGCTGGGCGAGCCGTTTTGCACGGCAGGACTGTGCTTCTACCGCGACGGGCGCGACAGCGTGGCCTGGCACGGCGACACGATCGGGCGCAGCCGCACCGAGGACACGATAGTCGCCATCGTCTCGGTCGGCACTCCCCGGGCGCTGTTGCTGCGTCCTCGCGGTGGGGGTCGGACCCTCCGCCACGTGCTCGGGCACGGTGACCTCATCGTCATGGGCGGCTCCTGCCAGCGGACCTGGGAACACGCCATACCGAAGTCCGCCAAACCGGTCGGTCCACGCATCAGCATCCAGTTCCGGCCCCGCGGCGTCCGCTGACCCTGCAGCTGCGCAGGACGCCCAGCGTGAAAGCCGAGGAATCGGGTAGCAACTCGAAGGTGAGTCCCCTGCCGCGCACCGCACACCGCCCGACGCGCCGCGTGGCGTGCGCGGTCCTCGGTCTGGTCACCGCCGGCGCCCTCAGCAGCTGCACGGATGGCGGCTCTTCCGCCTCGTCGGGGACGCCGACCGCCACGGTGACGGTCACCGCACCGCCGCGATCCTCCCCGTCCACCAGCACTCCCCCGCGAAAAGGTCAAGCCGGGCCCGGCCTCGGCGTCGTGCCCCAGGTGGTGCAGACGGTGGAGCCGTCGGTGGTCACCATCATCAGCAAGGTCGGCCTGGGCAGTGGGGTCATCTACAAGGCCGACGGCACCATCGTCACCGATGCGCACGTGGTGGAGGGCCAGGACAAGCAGCCGTTCCGCACGGTCGAGGTGCAGTTCGCGGACGGCAAACGGGCCAGGGCCAGCGTGGTGGGCGTCGACGACGTCACCGACGTCGCGGTGATCAAGGCGAAGCGCACCGGCTTGCCCGCGGCCCGGTTCAACGACACGCTGCCGGTGGTCGGAGCCCTCGACGTCGTCATCGGCAGCCCGCTGGGGCTGGAGCAGACCGTCACAGCAGGCATCATCTCCAGCCTGCACCGAAACATGCCCCCGTCGAAGGAGGCGCCGCAGGGGCTGATCGACCTGATCCAGACCGACGCGCCCATCTCGCCGGGCAACTCCGGGGGTGCCGTCGCCGATGGCGACGGCACGGTGATCGGTCTGTCCGAGGCCTACCTGCCGCCGAGCTCCGGGGCGGTCGCGATCGGCTTCGTGACGCCCGCCGCGACGGTGACCAGCGTGGCGGACCAACTGCTCGCGACCGGCAACGTCAAGCACGCCTTCCTCGGGATCCAGCCGGCCGACATCACGCCACAGACCGCCGACCAGTTCAACCTGCCCACGACGAAGGGCACCCTGGTGGTCGCCGTGACCAGGGGCAGCCCGGCTCAGAAGGCGGGTCTGCAGCCCGGAGACGTGATCACCAGGCTCGGTGCGACGACGATCGACACCGTGACCGACCTGCTGGCCGCCTTGCGCAAGCAGCAACCGGGCTCCACGGTGCCCCTCACCTACGCGCGAGGCTCCAGGACCAGCACCGTCAAGGTGACCCTGGCGAACCGCCCGGCTCCCTGACTCCTGTTGCGACCCCGGGAGTGGCTCGCGGGAGGGCGATAAAGCGCTGTGACCCGCTTGCCTCCGGTGGCTACGGTGCGGTCATGCCCACCGAAGATCCCCAGACAGTGCCCGGCAACCAGCTGGACTACCTCGACCACCTTTCCCGAAACTCCGCACGGTTCCGGGAGGCGCTCCACGACGCCGATCCCACCGCCCGCGTGCCCACCTGCCCCGACTGGGACGCCGACGACCTGTGGTGGCACCTCGGAGAGGTGCAGTGGTTCTGGTCGCAGGTCGTCGGTGGGCCTCTCACGGACGGCGACGAGGTCGAGGCCCTGCAGCATCCGACGCGTCCGACCGACCGGGCCGGACTCGAGCAGTTCCACCTCGAGTCGAGCCGGGCGCTGCAGCGGGCGCTGGCCGAGACCCCGCCGAGCACCAGGGCCTGGACCTGGAGCGAGGAGCAGACGGCCGGGTTCAGTCGCCGCCGCCAGGCGCACGAGTCACTGATCCACCGGCTCGACGCCGAGCTGACCGCCGGCACCCGCACCGATCTCGACCCGGCCCTCGCTGCCGACGGCGTGGACGAGGTGCTGCGGATCATGTATGGCGGTCACCCCGGTTGGGGCCGGTTCGTTCCCGAGGAGGGCGCCACCATCCGGCTGCGCACGACCGACACGGGCGACAGCTGGCTGGTCACCCTCGGCCGGTTCGTCGGGCACGACCCGGGCTCCGACGAGGACCGCGACGACCCCGACATCGGCATTGCTGCGAGTGACACCGGTGAGCCGGCGTTGGCCGCGCTCAGCGGCACGGCCGCCGACCTCGACTGCTGGTTGTGGCACCGGCCGCCCGTCGGCGAGATCACCCGAGAGGGTGACTCAGGGGTCATCGGCCGCTTCGAGCAGATCGTGAGCGCCGACATCGACTGACGCGCCACGTCGGGCCAGGCGCCGCAGTCCGCCAGCCGCGCCGCCCGTGCCCGCACCGAGCAGGACGTCACGTCATCCCCCCTCGTGGGGAGTGATCGTGAGGTTTGGTGCGCTCCGGTGTCGCCTTTCCCACGATCACTGCCCACGGGCGGAGGAAGGGTCAGCCGATCGGCACCCGGACCGGCTGCCCGGTCGGCACGTCGTGCATCGGCGCCTCGCCGCCCAGCTCGGGCTGGTCACGCACCGCCCGGTTGACCGCCGAGAGCACGGCCGTCATGGATGCCTTGACGATGCTGCCGTGCAGGCCGACGCCCCACAGCACGCGGTCGCCGATGGCGCACTCGACGTAGGCGGCGGCCTGCGCGTCCTCGCCGGCCGACATGGCGTGCTCGTGGTAGTCCAGCACCCGCACGTCGATGCCGATGCCCGCCAGCGCGTCGATGAACGCGTTGATCGGCCCGTTGCCGGTGCCCTCGACCGTGGTCTCGCGGTCGCCGTCGAGCATGGTCAGTGACAGGTGGTCTCGGCCGTCGGCGTCGCTGTCGATGGTGCTCGTGAGGGGTGCGAACCGACCCCACGTGCGGCCCTGGCCACCCTTGGCCGGCAGGTACTCGTCGACGAACCTCGCCCACAGCGCGTCGGGAGCCACCTCACCGCCGTCCGAGTCGGCGCCGGCCTGCACGACACCGCTGAACTCGATCTGCAGTCTGCGCGGCAGGTCGAGCTGGTGCTCGCTCTTGAGGATGTAGGCGACACCACCCTTGCCCGACTGGCTGTTGACCCGCACCACGGCCTCGTAGGTGCGGCCGACGTCGTGCGGGTCGATGGGCAGGTAGGGCACGCCCCACGGGATCTCGTCGACGGTCTTGCCGGCGGAGGCCGCGTCGCGCTCCATCCACTCGAAGCCCTTCTTGATGGCGTCCTGGTGGGAGCCAGAGAAGGCGGTGTAGACCAGGTCGCCGCCGTAGGGGTGGCGCTCCCCGACCGGCAGCTGGTTGCAGTGCTCCACCGTGCGACGGATCTCGTCGATGTCGGAGAAGTCGATCTGCGGGTCGATGCCCTGACCGAACAGGTTCATGCCCAGGGTCACCAGGCACACGTTGCCGGTCCGCTCGCCGTTGCCGAACAGGCACCCCTCGATCCGGTCCGCGCCGGCCTGGTAGCCGAGCTCGGCCGCGGCCACCGCGGTCCCGCGGTCATTGTGTGGGTGCAGCGACAGCACGACCGACTCGCGGCGGTCGAGGTGCCGACTCATCCACTCGATCGAGTCGGCGTAGACGTTGGGAGTGGCCATCTCGACGGTGGCCGGCAGGTTGACGATCACCGGGCGGTCCGGCCGGGCGTCGAAGACCTCGATGACCTCGTTGCAGATCCGCGCGGCGAACTCCAGCTCGGTGCCGGTGTAGGACTCCGGCGAGTACTCGTAGTAGACGGTCGTGTCCGGGATGGTCTCCTCGAGCTTCTTGCACAGCCGCGCGCCCTGCAGGGCGATGTCGACGATGCCGTCCTGGTCCATCCCGAAGACGACCCGCCTCTGCAACACCGAGGTCGAGTTGTAGAGGTGCACGATGGCCTGCTTGGCACCGCGGATCGAGTCGTAGGTGCGCTCGATCAGGTGGTCCCGCGCCTGCGTCAAGACCTGGATGGTGACGTCGTCGGGGATGTGCCCGCCCTCGATCAGCTCCCGCACGAAGTCGTAGTCGGTCTGGCTCGCCGACGGGAAGCCGACCTCGATCTCCTTGTAGCCCATGCGCACGAGCAGGTCGAACATCCGCCTCTTGCGCTCGGCGTTCATCGGGTCGATCAGGGCCTGGTTGCCGTCGCGCAGGTCGACCGCGCACCAGCGCGGGGCCCGGGTGATGCGCTTGTCGGGCCAGGACCGGTCTGGCACGTCGACCACGATCTGCTCGTGAAAAGGACGGTACTTGTGGATCGGCATACCGGACGGCTGCTGGGGGTGGATCATCTTCTCGCCTCTGCGTCTTCGCGTTTCCGCTGTTGCTGGTGTGCCGGCCTGGGCAACACGACTCCGCGGCGAGGGGCGGCCGTCTTAGTGGGCCCCGCCGCGGCAGCGAAGGAGGAGCAACGCTCCTGGCGCGATACGCACGAGACACAGCGTATGCCGTGACTGCCCTCGTCGTCCATCGCTCGGCCCCGCGTCCCGCATGGTGGAACGAGCGGGAGGCGGGGCCGAGTGGGGACACAGTCGTCGTGGAAGTGCCGGCTACGCCGGCGAGTCGACGGCTTCCTCGTGCAGGTGACGGCCCCGGGTCTCGGGCAGCCGGGAGATCACGACGGCCGAGATGATCAGCAGCACCAGGGTGTAGCCGGTGAACGCGGAACGCCCGAAGGTGTCACCCATCCAGGTCTGCAGGTAGGGCGCGGTGCCACCGAACGCGGCGACGCAGATCGAGTACGGCACCCCCACCCCGATCGCTCGGATGTGGGTGGGGAACAGCTCGGCGTAGACGGCCGGGATGATGGAGGCACCCGCGGCGATGAAGATCAACGCGATGGACATGGTGAGCGCGAGCTGCCAGGCACTGCCTCTCAGCATCCACTGCAGCGGGAAGAGCAACACGGCGAGTCCGATGGCGTTGGTCAGCAGCACCGGTTTGCGCCCGATCCGGTCAGACAGCTTGCCCCACAGCGGCAGCACGGCGATGAACACGACGTTGGCGACGACACCGGCCCACAGCGCCGAGTTCTCGTCGATGCCCAGCGAGCTGATGGCGTAGGCCGGGGCGGAGATCGCCCAGGCGTAGTAGGCGACGGTCAGCCCGACGGTCAGCCCGATCACCTGGCCGGCCTGCTTGCGGTGCCTGACGATCTCCGGCCAGATCTTCGGCTTGTCGGCCGCGGGCTCCGACTCCACGTCGTCCTCGAACACCTCGGTCTCGGTCATCTTGCTGCGCATGTAGACGGCATACAGCCCGAAGACACCACCGACCAGGAACGGGATCCGCCAGCCGAAGGAGTCCATCTGGCTCTCGACCAGCACACTGGTGAGCACGACTCCGAGCAGCACGCCGAAGACGTTGCCGATCGAGCCGGACACGTAGATCAGGCTGGCCCACAGGCCGCGCCGCTCGGCGGGCGCCTTCTCGGAGATGTAGGTCTGGGCCGAGGGGAGCTCGCCGCCGTGGGCCAGGCCCTGGAGCAGGCGGGCGAGCACCAGGATCAGCGAGGCGAATGCGCCGACCGACTCGTAGGTCGGCGACACCCCGATGACGATGCTGCCGATGGCTGCGGTGCCCACGGTCGCCGACATGGCGAACCGCCGGCCCGTGTGGTCCGCGATCCAGCCGAAGACGAACCCACCGAACGGTCGCGCGACGAAACCGACCGCGAAGACCGCCAGGGTGGACAGCACCGCCGAGACCGGGTGTGCCTTGTCGAAGAACTGGGTCGCGAAGAAGGGAGTGAAGATCGCGTAGACGCCCCAGTCGTACCACTCGAGGGCGTTGCCGACCCCGGTGCCGAGGATCGTCTTGAGCGTGCTCTGCTCGGCCGGGGCCGCGGGAGCGACGTCGGTCTGCGAGGTGTTGGTCATGGTCATGCCACCGTCCTGGAGGGTGCGGTCGTGGGAGTGGTGCGGGCCAACCGGCGGGTGGCCAGCTCGGCATACGCTGCGGCACCGTCAGCGAGCACGGCGTCGTCGAAGTGGGCGAGCGGGGAGTGGTTGAAGGGCGCGGTCGCGAGGTCCACGCCGTCGGAAGCGGCGCCGAGGAAGACGAAGCTGCCCGGGACGGCGGCGAGGACCCGGGAGAAGTCCTCGGATCCGCCGAGCGGGACGGCCATCTGCTCGTGCCGGGTGCCGTCGAAGACCTCCCGCAGGGTGTCCGCGGCGAATGCGGTCTCGTCGACGTCGTTGACGGTGACGGGGTACTGCCCAATGTAGCGAGCCGTGGCCTCGAGCCCGTGGGCCTGCGCGATGCGCTCGACCAGGGCAGGAGCCTCGGCCTGCATCCGCGCGCGGGCCTCCGGCGAGAAGGTGCGCACGGTCGCCTCGAACCACGCGTCGTCGGGAATGACATTGGCCTTGGTCCCGGCGTGCAGCTGGCCGACGGTCACCACGACCGGGTCGAACGCGTCGAACCGACGCGTGACCAGGGTCTGCAGCGCGGTCACCATCTCGGCGACAGCCGGCACCGGGTCCTTGGCGCGGTGCGGCGCGGAGCCGTGGCCGCCGGCGCCGTGCACCGTCACGTGCAGCTCGTCGGACGCGGCCATCATCGTCCCCGGTCTGGTGAGGAACCGCCCCTGCGGCACCGCGGAGGAGAAGACGTGCAGTCCGTATGCCGCGTCCGCCCGCCGGCCGGCCGCATCCAGCACGCCCTCGTCGATCATCACGCCGGCACCGTCGTAGCCCTCCTCGCCCGGCTGGAACATGAAGACCACGTCACCGGCGAGGTGGTCGCGGTGGGCTGAGAGCAACCGGGCCGCGCCGACCAGCATCGAGGTGTGCAGGTCGTGGCCGCAGGCGTGCATCGCGCCGTCGAGGCGGGAGCGGAAGGGCACGTCGACCTGCTCGTGCACCGGCAGGGCGTCCATGTCGCCGCGCAGCAGCACCACCGGCGACCGGGCGTCCGTCGCGTGAGGCGCCCGGCCGCGCAGGACCGCCGTGACCGACGTCGTGCGGGTCCCCGTGCTGGTCTCCAGCGGGAGGCCCTCCAGGGCCGCCAGCACCCGCGCCTGGGTGCGTGGCAGCGTGAGACCGACCTCCGGCTCCCGGTGCAGAGCGCGGCGCAGGTCGGCGAGGTCACCGCCCATCGAGTGGGCGTCCTCCAGCAGGTCCATGAGAACTCCGTCTCGTCGGTGGGGGTGAACCGTGCGCTGTGGCCCGGATGGTGGAAAAGTGTGCAGTCGCAGGAGTTTGTTACCGGCGAGAACGCTCGTTCTGCTCATCACGGCCCCCGATATGAGGTGAATCGTGAACACCGCCCGGCTGGACGAGCACGACCTCGTGCTCGTCAACGCGCTGCAGATCGCGCCCCGCATGAGTTGGGCGGAGGCCGCGCGGATCCTCGGCTCGACGCCACACACGTGGGCCTCGCGCTGGGCGCGGCTGCGTGCCGGCGGGTTGGCCTGGGTGACGGCGCACCCGGGGTGGCTCGGGGCCATGACCGTGGCCATGGTCGAGGCCGACTGCGCTCCAGGGACCCGCGCCGACGTGGTTCGGTCGTTGTGCCTCGACCCGCGGGTCGCGTCGATCGAGGAGGCGGCGATCGGCTGCGACCTCGTGCTCACGGTGATCACCCGCGACCTGCCCTCGCTGACCACCTTGCTCCTGGAGGACCTTCCGGGCGAGCACCACGTGACACGGCACCGCTCCTACATCGCCACGGCGATCCACCGTCAGGGATCGGGGTGGCGGCTGCGGGCGCTCGACGCCGAGCAGCGCACGTCCCTCGAGTCGCTGCGGGTGCCGTCGGCCTCCGGGGGCCGCCGCGACCCACCGCCCGGGGCCTGGCCGCTGGTGGAGGGGCTGGCCCACGACGGGCGTGCGACGGCGGCCGAGCTGGCCCGGACGAGCGGCCGCAACCCGGCCACCGTGCGCCGTCAGCTCACCCGGCTGCTGGACTCCGGAATGCTGCAGTTCCGTTGCGAGGTGGCCCAACTCGCCTCCCAGTGGCCCATCCTGTGCGGCTGGCACGCGCGCGTGCCCATCGCGGAGCACGAGCGCACGGCTGAGGCCCTGTCGACGCTTCCCGAGCTGCGGCTGTGCCTGTCCACCACGGGCGCGACCAACCTCTACTTCAGCGTCTGGGCCCGATCCTTGCCCGACCTGCTGCGGATCGAGCGGCTGCTCGGCGAACGGCTCCCCTGGCTCGAGCTCGCGGAGAGCACGGTCACCTTGCGCACGCTCAAGCGGATGGGGTGGATGCTGGGCCCGGACGGGCGCTGCACGGGCGACGTCGTGCCGTGCGAGCCCTTGCGCCCCTGACCCCCTCGAAGTCGGCCGGCGGCACTACCGCTTGTCGGGGCACGGGTGCACAGTGGGGCCATGGACACCGCAACGGAGCATTCCGCCGCCTGCTCGATCATGCCGCCCTACCTGCTCGAGCAGCTGGCCAAGCACGAGGACCCCCGGGTCGCCGAGGCGGCGAAGCACACGCTGTTGCACGAACGGACGGTGCGCAACCGCCGGGAGATCCGGGCCGCCCGCAGCAGGCCGGACCGGCGCCCCTCGTCCGGCCTCATCCCACCGGACCTGCAGTCGACGGCCCAACGCAGCCTGCCGACGCAGGAGCGCCCGGCACCCACGCAGGAGCCACCGGCCACCACCACGGAGCCGGCGCCCGACCGCACGGTCTACGACGCCGAGCAGGGCACCGACCTCCCGGGCACGCAGGTGCGGGACGAGGGGCAGGCCGCCGTCCCGGACGAGTCGGTCAACGAGGCCTACGACGGGCTGGGTGATACGTGGACGCTGTACTGGACCTCATACCAGCGCAATTCACTGGACAACGAGGGTCTGCCCCTCATCGCGAGCGTGCACTACGAGAAGGACTTCGACAACGCCTTCTGGGATGGCGAGCAGATGGTCTTCGGTGACGGCGACGGGGTCTACTTCCGGTCGTTCACCGACAGCGTCGACGTCATCGGGCACGAGCTGACCCACGGCGTCACCCAGTACACCGCCGGACTGACCTACGTCGGCCAGTCGGGTGCGCTCAACGAGTCGGTCTCCGACGTCTTCGGATCCCTGGTCAAGCAGATGAAGCTCGGCCAGACCGCTGACCAGGCCGACTGGCTCATCGGGGAGGGGCTGTTCACCGACAAGGTCCACGGCGTCGCCCTGCGCTCGATGAAGGCCCCCGGGACGGCGTATGACGATCCGCACCTGGGCAAGGACCCGCAACCCGCCACGATGGACGGCTACGTCGACCTGCCGCACGACCAGCAGCACGACAACGGTGGGGTGCACACCAACTCCGGCATCCCCAACCATGCGTTCTACCTGGCTGCCGTGGCGATCGGCGGCGAGGCGTGGAAGGCGCCAGGGCAGATCTGGTATGACGTGCTGACCGGCGGGAAGATCGCCAAGGACGTCGACTTCGCGGGCTTCGCCGCGGCGACGATCGATGCGGCCACCGCGCGGTTCGGTGCGGACAGCTCACAGACCAAGGCGGTCCACGATGCCTGGCTGCAGGTGAAGGTCCTCACCGAGTAGTCCGCTCGGACGGGCCGCCGCCGGGCAGCCGGCAGGGGTCAGTCGCGCCACCCCGCTCGTCGCGCCCACTCCCGCTGCTCCTGCCTGCTCCTGATCCGGTCGGCAGGCGCCCGCTGGCCTTCCGCCGCAGCTCGTTCGCGCAGGCGATGCAGCGCTGCCTGCACGGGCTCGAGCCCGACCTCCGCCCGGCGCTGATCAAGCCCGGAGGGATCCTCCACCGTGTGGGGAGACAGCTGCCCGTGCTCGTCCCAGTCCAGTTGGGTCCCATACCTCTGCGGGCGACCCTCGAACACCGCGATGCGGTCCTCCAGCATGGCCCACCGCGCCGCCGAGGCCTCGCCGCGAGCGACCGCGTCGGCCAGCAGCATCGCACCGCGTCGCTGCAGCGGCGGGTCACCGATGGCGTGCTGGAGGACCAACCAGGCGGCTTCGCAGGCTTGCTCGCCGACGTCAGCCGGACTCGGCCAGCCATGGTCGTCCAGGATGTCGGTGAGGCGCTGTGCGTGTCGGCGATGCAGCGCTTCCATCCCCGGGGCGTACCCGTCGAACAGCTCACCCGTCGCGGCGAGCTCGGCCCGCAGTGCCTCGTCCGCCTCGGCCATGGCGACCAGCTCGCGAGCAAGGCCGGCAGACCGCTCGTCCGCTGACATCAGTGGATCGCCCCCTCAAAACCCCAGTCGTTGCAGCTGTTTGGGATCGCGCTGCCAGTCCTTGGCGATCTTGACGTGCAGGTCGAGGTGCACCCGCTGCCCGAGCAGCTCCTCGATGCCTTGTCGCGCGGTCGTGCCCACCTCCCGCAGCCGGGTGCCGCCCTTGCCGATGATGATCGCCTTCTGGCTCTGCCTCTCGACGAAGACGTTGACGCGCACATCGAGCAGCGGCTTGCCTGCCGGCCGACCCTCGCGCGGGAGCATCTCCTCGACGACCACGGCCAGGCTGTGCGGCAGCTCGTCGCGCACCCCCTCGAGGGCTGCCTCGCGCACCAGCTCCGCCACCATCACCACGTCCGGCTCGTCGGTGAGCACGCCGTCGGGGTAGAGCTGCGGCGAGACCGGCAGGTAGGAGGCGAGCACCTCGGTCACCTCTTCGACCTGGTCACCACGGGTGGCCGAGCAGGGCACGATCGCGGCCCACTCCCCCAGCCGGTCGATCGCGATGAGGTGCTCGGCGAGGCGCTGCTTGTCGACCCGGTCGCTCTTGGTGGCGATCGCGACGACCGGTCGCGCCTTCCTCGCCTGCTGCAGCTCGACGAGCTCGCGGGCGATGAACCCGTCGCCCGGGCCGATGCGCTGGTCGGCGGGAAGGCAGAAACCGATCACGTCGACCTCGAGCAGCGTCTCGCGCACGAGGTCGTTGAGACGCTCACCGAGCAGGGTGCGCGGTTTGTGCAGACCCGGAGTGTCCACGAGGATCAGCTGGGCGCGCTCGGTGGTCGCGATCCCGCGGATGGTGTGCCGCGTGGTCTGCGGCTTGCTCGAAGTGATGGCCACCTTGTGGCCCACCATGGCGTTCGTCAGCGTCGACTTGCCGGCGTTGGGCCGCCCCACGAGGCAGGCAAATCCGGCCCGGAACTCGTGCTTCATGCGGGGTGCCCGCCAGGTATCGGAGCGCAGCGGACAGCGGGGTCCCCGCGAAGTACCGAGCGAGGCACCAGCGAGGACCGCCGGGGTCCTCGCGAGGTATCGCAGCGAGCCCGCGAGCGGAGAACCTCGTGGGGTGGCTTTGTGGGGTGCTCTTTGTGGGGAGCGATCATGACGCCTCTTCCCTGCTCTGCCGCGAGACGCCGGTCGTCCCGTCCTGTCCGCCCTCGGCGTCGTCCTGTGCCCCCACCGGCTCCACCAGCACGGTCGCGATGCGGTGGCGTCGACCGGCCATCCGCTCCGCGGTCAGCGACAGCCCGGCCACCTCGGCGTGCGAACCCGGGATCGGCACCAGTCCGATCGCCTTGCCGAGCAGCCCGCCCACGGTATCGACCTCGTCCTCGTCGATGGTGACGCGGAAGAGCTCGGCGAGGTCATCGACATACATGGTCGCCGGGACCCGTGTGCGGCCGTCCTCGAGCCGCTCGACGCCAGGGGCCTCCCGGTCGTACTCGTCGGCGATCTCACCCACGATCTCCTCGAGGATGTCCTCGATCGTCACCAGACCGGCCGTGCCGCCGTACTCGTCGATGACCACGGCGAAGTGCGTCTGGTCGCGCTGCATCTCGCGCAGCAGGTCGTCGATCGGCTTGCTCTCCGGCACGAAGTGTGCCGGACGCATCAGCTGCGACACCGGCAGCGACTGGGCCTGGTCGTCGGCGTTGACGCGACGGGCGACGTCCTTGAAGTAGAGCAGGCCGAGCACGTCGTCCGGTCCCTCGCCCACCGCCGGGATGCGAGAGAAGCCCGACCTCAGGAAGAGAGACATGGCCTTGCGAAGCGGATGCGTGGCGTCGATCGTGACCATGTCGGTCCGCGGCACCATCACCTCGCGCACCACCGTGTCACCGAGCTCGAAGACCGAGTGGATCATCTCGCGCTCGCCCGCCTCGATCAGCGCGTTCTCGCCGGCGAGGTCGACCAGGTCCCGGAGCTCCGCCTCCGAGTCGAACGGCCCGTCGCGGTAGCCCTCGCCGGGAGTTACCGCGTTGCCCACGACGATCAGCGCGCGGGCCACCGGGCCGAGCAGCCGCCGCAGCCACACCAGCAGCGGTGCCGAGAGGAGCGCCACCCGGTCCGCGTGCTGGCGCCCGATCGTGCGCGGAGACACGCTCACCAGGATGAAGGAGACCAGCACCATGATGCCGATGCTGACCAGGAGCAGCCACCAGAAGCCGTCCACCAGGTCGACCACGACCAGGGTGACCAGGACCGCCGCCGCGGACTCGGCGCCGACGCGCAGGAAGGTCGCCACCGACAGGTATGACGCGCTGTCACCGACGATGGCCGACAACGCGGCCGATCCGCGACGGGAGTCGTCGACCAGCTCCTGGACGCGCGGTCGCGACATCCGCATCAGGGCGGCCTCGCAGGCGGACAGCAGGAACGCCACCACGACGCACAGCAGCGCGGCGACGACCAGACGGGTGATCATGACGCTTCCTCAGGAGGGGGAATCGCCGTCACCGGCGCTACGCCCGGCTGAGTCCGACTGCCTGCTGCGCCCGGCTGAGTCCGACTGCCTGCTGCGCCCGGCTGAGTCCGACTGCCTGCTACGCCCAGCAAGAAACGTCAGCAGCAACGTCCGCTGCAGCTCGAACATCTCCGCCTGCTCCTGCGGCTCCGCATGGTCGAAGCCGAGCAGGTGCAGGATGCCGTGGACGGTGAGCAGCAGCAGCTCCTCCTCGGTCGCGTGACCCGCCTCCTTGGCCTGCCGCTCGGCCACGCTCGGGCACAACACGATGTCACCGAGGACGCCCTCCTCGGGCTCCTGGCCGTCGCGTCCGGGACGCAGCTCGTCCATCGGGAAGCTCATCACATCGGTCGGCCCCGGCAGGTCCATCCACTGGACGTGCAGCACCTCCATCGCCGCCTCGTCGACCAGCTTGAGGCACAGGTCCGCCTGGGGGTGGACGTGCATCTCCCCCAGGACGTAGCGCGCGCACTCGAGCAGCTCGTGCTCGTCGACCGTCGGGTCGGCCTCGTTGAGGACCTCGATGCTCATCGCGGCCCACCCGAGCGCGGACGGCGAGCCGCGCGCTGCGGGCGGTAGCCCCCGCTCTGCTGGATCTGGGTCTCGTCCCAGCGCCCGTAGGCATCGACGATCGCGCTGACCAACCGGTGCCGGACCACGTCCTGCGAGCTCAGCTGGGCGAAGTGCACGTCGTCGACGTCCTGCAGGATCTCCCGCACGATCTTCAGCCCGGACGTCGCACCACCGGGCAGGTCGATCTGGGTGATGTCACCGGTGACCACCATCTTGGAGCCGAACCCGAGCCGGGTCAGGAACATCTTCATCTGTTCCGCCGACGTGTTCTGCGCCTCGTCCAGGATGACGAACGCATCATTGAGCGTCCTGCCCCGCATGAACGCCAACGGGGCGACCTCGATCGTGCCCGCCGCCATCAACCGCGGGATCGAGTCCGGGTCGACCATGTCGTGCAACGCGTCATACAGGGGACGCAGGTAGGGGTCGATCTTGTCGTTGAGCGTGCCGGGCAGGAAGCCGAGGCTCTCTCCCGCCTCCACGGCCGGTCGGGTCAGGATGATGCGGTTGACCTGCTTGGCCTGCAGCGCGGCGACCGCCTTGGCCATCGCCAGGTAGGTCTTGCCGGTCCCGGCGGGCCCGATCCCGAAGATCACGGTGTGCGCGTCGATCGCGTCGACGTAGCGCTTCTGGCCGAGCGTCTTGGGCCGGATCGTGCGTCCCCGGTTGGAGACGATGTTCATCGTGAGCACGTCGGCGGGGCGCTCCGCGGTCTGGGCGCGCAACATGCCGATCGACCGCTCGACGGCGTCACGGTTGAGCGGCTGTCCTGCCTCCAGCACTCGGAGCAGCTCGTCCAGGAGCCGCTCGACGAGCGCGATGTCGGCACTGGGACCCGTCAGGTGGAACTCGTTGCCGCGCACGTGCACGTCGAGGTGCGGGAAGGCACGTTCCATCGTCCGCAACATCTCGTCACGGGGCCCGAGGAGGGTCACCATGGACACCTCCGGGGGGATGACGATCGTCTGGGTGGGGGCGTCGGGCGCGGGGTGGTCTTCACTCATCGTGCGGTCAGTCTACGGTGCGGCCGAGCCCGGCGGTCGCCGCTCAGCCTCGTGGTCGCACTCCTCGGCGCTCCGGGCCTCGCTCGTTCCTCGCTCGTTCCTCACGCTGTCGTCGCCGCTCAGCCGGGGGGCCAGGTCATGGCGCGTCCACCCACCACGTGCACGTGGGCGTGCGGGACGGTCTGCTGTGCGTCCTGGCCGCTGTTGGCCACCAGCCGGTAGCCGGACCCGGCGACGCCCTCCTGCTCGGCGACCGCGCCGGCGGCGCGCAGCACCTCGACCGCATGGTCGGGCGCGGCGGTGGCGAGCGCGACGAGGTCGACGTGGTGGTCACGCGGGATCACCAGCACGTGCGTGGGGGCCTGCGCGTTGATGTCGCGGAAGGCCACGCTGTGCTCGGTCTCGTGCACCACGTCGGCAGGCACCTCGCCGGCGACGATCTTGCAGAAGAGGCAGTCCGGCTCGGGCCCGCGCCCGGCCGTGTCAGGTGTCGTGTCCATGCGCACGAGGGTAGGCCAGGTCAACCTCGAAGCGCTCTCGCGCGTGGAGAGTGCGTGAGAGGCTTGGCCATGGCGGAGCGCGACGCCCGCGGGCGGGACACTCGTTGGGCCGCCGACGAGGCCCTCTCCGAGATGTATGCCGTGCACTGGCACTCGCTCGTGCGCCTGGCGTGGCTGCTGCTCCACAACCAGCAGGTCGCCGAGGAGGTCGTGCAGGACGCCTTCGTCTCGATGCACTCCCGCTGGAACGGCCTGGCCGAGCCCGACAAGGCGCTGGCCTACCTGCGGCGCTGCGTGGTCAACGGGTCTCGCTCCGTGCTGCGCCACCGCGCCGTGGAGCAGCGCCACCTCTCCACCGAGCTGACCTACAGCACTCACGACCACCTGGCGGGGCCGAGCGCTGAGGAGCAAGCGCTCGAGCGCACCGAGGGCGACGCCCTGCTGGTCAGCCTCGCCGATCTGCCACGACGACAACGAGAGGTGCTGACCCTGCGCTACTACCTCGACCTGAGCGAGAGCCAGATCGCCGACGCCCTCGACATCTCGCCCGGGTCGGTCAAGGCGCATGCACACCGCGGACTCGCGGCACTGCGCGAAGCCATGAAGGAGACATCATGAACGGCGGGGAGTTCGGGGACCTGGAGCGGGAGCTCCGCGCGGCCCTGGACGCTGAGGCGCGTCGGATCGAGCCCAACGAGCGCCACGCCCAGATCCTGGCAGCCGCCCGAGCCCGCACAGCCCGCCGCTGGCTGGGCGAGAGTCGATCCGTCCGACGCTGGCTCGTCCCCCTCGCCACCGCGGCCTCGGTGGCCGTCCTGGGCGGGGCGGTCTACAACGTGATCGGTGAGCCACCTGACCGGTTGCCGGCACCGGCCCTGTCGACCAGCGCCACCACCACGCCACCGACGACCGGTGCTCCGACGACACCGTCCCCGACGGGCTCGCCGTCCAGCGGTCCGAACCGCACAACCACCAGCCATTCCTCGGCCACCTCGCCCGGTCGGGCCACGACTGCGAGCGGGTCCGGCGCGGTGCCCGTCGTCCCGCCGGCGGTCACCGCACCACCGCGCTCGACCACCCCGAGCAGCGAGCTTACCTCGACCGCGGCCCGGGCACTTCCTGCCTACTTCGTCGGCCCGGACGGAGGCGAGGACGCACGGTTCGGGCTGTTCCGGCAGTTCGTCAGGGGACAGGTGCCCGAGGGCGCCACACCGGCCCAGCTCGGCGAGGCTGCCCTGTCGGTGGCGATGAGCCGGCCGGCGGTCGCGTCGGCCGACTACCTGCAGCCGTGGACCGGGGTGCAGGTCACCGGTGTGGAGGTCGGCAGCAACCGCATCGATGTCTCCCTCAGCCACCCCGGGTCGGCGAGCGGACTCTCAGCCGAGCAGAGCCGGTTGGCGGTCCAGCAGCTGGTCTGGACGGTGCAGGCCGGGGTCGGCCAGGGCAGCACGCCCGTCCGCTTCACCATCGACGACGGCTCGACCTCGTTGTTCGGCCGCTATCCGACCAGCCGCACCTACGACCGGCCCGGTGCGGACACGGCATACCAGGACCTTGCCCCACTGTGGATCGACGACCCGGCACCAGGCACCACCGTGAACGGCTCCTCCCCCGTGGTGGCCACCGGACAGTCCTGCACCTTCGAGGCCGTGGCGCAGTGGCAGCTGCGGAGCGGCGGCAGTCTGGTCGACTCCGGCTCCACCACCGCGACCAGCGCGTGTCCCACCCGGGGCACCTGGCAGATCGGTCTCGGCGACCTCCCGAAGGGCACCTACACCCTGCGGGTCTTCACGACCAGTGCCGGCGACGGCAAGACCGTGACGGCCCAGGTCTCCTCCCGCTTCACCGTCGGTTAGACCTTCCGCCCGGATCCCCTGGCTTCGAGCGGCACCGTTGTCGATGAGCGGCACAGGGTAGAGCTGTGCTGCTCGCCGCGAGGTGTGCGACTCGATGGCGTCACGACCTCAGAGCGGCTGGACGAACTTGACCTGGTGACCCTCCGGGTCGCGCACCCAGCTGTAGTGCAGGCGTCCGTCCGGCGAGTCCGTCGGCGCGGTCACCTCGGTCGCCCCCGCCCCCAGCGCGCTCCCGTGCAGCGCCTCCACGTCCAGACACCAGAGGACCAGCTCGGTGCTCACCGGTGAACGCGGCACGACGCCGAGCCCGGCGAGCCGGTTGGCGGCCTCGGCGGACGTGAGACCGATCCGGGTGCCCGCCGCCTCGATCTCGACGTGCTCCACCGGACCCTCGGCGGGGGCCCGGAACCGCTCGAGCAGACCCAGACGCGTGTAGAACGCCCGGCACGACTCGACGTCATGACAGAACAGGTTGACCTGCATGCCGGTCAGGGCGGGCGCCGCCCCGGCCCCACTCACTGGTGCACCAGCGCACTGGCCGCCCGGGCCAGGTCGCGCAGATCCCGCGTCCACCCGCCGGTGACCCCACGCCGCACGGACGCCGCGCCGGCCGCGTGCGCCCCGAATCCGCTGTGCGCCACGTGCACTCGCGTCCCGCCGTCGACCGGTGCGAAGGTGATCTCGGCCCGGCTGGCGTGCCCCGGATCGGGGTCGAACGCCCAGGGCCCGGTCGCTGCGCCCACCATCCAGGCGAGCAGCAGGCGGCGCGGCGGGTCCCACTCCAGGACACGCCCCCACTCGTGCTCCCGGCCGTCCGGTCCGCGTTCGTACCATCGGCCGCCGGCGAACGGCTCGTAGACGATCTCGCCGGTGCCCCCGGAAAGTCCTTCCTCCGGGTGCGTCCGGCCGGGACGAGTGACATAGAGCCGGAAGGCGGTCTCCGGTGGCACGGGCACGTCGATCTCGGCGGTCACCGGAGTGTTCGGGTCAGTCATGCGCAGTCGCCTTCCGTGGTGGCGGGATGGTGCCGTGCGCGCCGGCCTCGCGGTCGACGAAGTCGGCGAAACGCTGCAGGTCGTCGCGCCAGAAGGCGTCCAGGAAGGCGCGGATCTGGTCCACGCCCGCGTGATCGAGCGCATAGATCCGACGGGTTCCCTCCGCCCGGTCGCGCACCAGCCCCGCGGCCTTGAGCACCTTGAGGTGCTGCGACACCGCGGGCCGGCTGATGGGGAGCCGATCGGCCAGGCGACCCACCGTTGCAGCTCCGGTCGACAGCTCCGCGACGATCGCCCGGCGACTGGCATCACCCAACGCGTCGAGCTGCGGAGCCCCTCGGTAAGTCGTCACGAACGGTAAGTTATCACTAACGATCGGCCGTTGGCCAGCCGTCCCCTGCCGGGTCAGCGCCAGCGGGTTGCCGCGGACAGCACGGCGAGCGCCGCCGGTCCGGCGCTGGACGAGCGGAGGACCGTGTCGCCGAGCCGCACCGGTCGCGCGCCGGCGGCGGCGAACTCCTCGGTCTCCTCCGGAGCGACACCGCCCTCGGGTCCGACGATGAGCAACACCTCGCCGTGGTCGGGCAGCGGCTCGAGCGCGAGCGGTGCGTATGCCGTCTCGTCCAGCAGGAGTGCCAGGTCGGCCCGTTCGATCCGCGCCACGACCTCACGGCGAGTGGCGGGCGGGGCGAGCGACGGCACTGTCGCCCGGCGCGACTGCTTGCTCGCGGCGCGCAGCACCGACCGCCACTTGCGCAGCGACTTCGCGGCACGGTCGCCGCGCCACACCACGATGCTGCGGGCCGCCTGCCAGGGGACCACCTCGTCGACCCCGAGCTCGGTGGCCGCCTCGATCGCCTGCTCGTCGCGGTCGCCCTTCGCGAGCGCCTGCACGAGGACGAAACGCGGCTCCGGTCGTGGTCGGTCCTCGACCCCCAGCAGCCGCACGGTGAGCTCGGCGCGACCCACCGCGACGACCTCGGCGGTGGCGACCCGCCCGCTGCCGTCGGCCAGCAGCACGGCCTCACCCACGGCCAGCCGTCGGACGGTCGCCGCGTGGCGGCCCTCGTCGCCGGTCAGCCGGACCTCGTCGCCGGCAGCCGTGTCGCTCAGCCGACCCTCGTCGAGGAAGAACAGCGGGGCGGTCATGCGGCCGTGCTACTTGCCCATGAAGGCGCCGCGCAGCTTGCCGAAGAGGCCGTGGGAGTTGGGCGTCAGCCGACCCTCCGGCCGCTCCTCCCCGCGCAGCTCGGCCAGCCGCTGCAGCAGCTCCTCCTGCTCGGCATCCAGCCGGGTCGGCGTCTGCACCTCGATGTGTGCGATGAGGTCGCCGCGGCCACTGCCGCGCAGATGGGTCACCCCGAGCGAGCGCATGGTCACCACGTCGCCCGACTGGGTCCCGGCCGCGATGTCCAGGTCGCTCTTGCCGTCGAGGGTGTCGAGCTTGAGGCTCGTGCCCAGCGCCGCAGCGGTCATCGGCAGCTCGATGGTGCAGTGCAGGTCATCGCCGCGTCGCTGGAAGACCTCGTGCGGGCGCACGTTGATCTCGACGTAGAGGTCGCCGGCCGGTCCGGCGCCGGGCCCGACCTCACCCTCGCCGGCCAGCTGGATGCGGGTGCCTGTGTCGACACCGGCAGGCACCCTCAGCTTGAGGGTGCGCCGGGTCCGCACCCGGCCGTCGCCGGAGCACTCGAAGCACGGGTTGCTGATCACGGTGCCGAACCCCTGGCAGGCCACGCACGGACGGGAGGTCATGACCTGGCCCAGGAACGAGCGCTGGACCTGTTGCACCTCGCCGCGGCCGCCGCAGATGTCGCAGGTGCGGGTGCCGGAGCCCGGTTGCGAACCGTCGCCGTGGCAGGTCGAGCACTCGACCGCGGTGTCGATGGTGACCTCCTGCTCCCCGCCGAAGACGGCATCGTGCAGGTCGATGTCGAGGCGGACCAGGGCGTCCTGACCGCGTTGGTGCCGGGAGCGCGGGCCACGCTGGCCGGCCGCGGCGCCACCGAAGAAGGCGTCCATGATGTCGCTGAACGAGAAGCCCTGGCCGAAGCCACCCGCAGCGCCGCCATAGGGGTCGGAGCCACGGTCGAACGCCGCGCGCTTGCTCGGATCGGACAGCACGTCATACGCCTGCGAGACCCGCTTGAACTTCTCCTCGGCCTCGGGACCGGGGTTGACGTCAGGGTGCAGCTTGCGCGCCATCTTGCGGTAGGCGCGCTTGATCTCCTCGGCACTGGCGTCACGGCTGACGCCGAGGTCCTCGTAGTAGTCGTTCAACAGGTGTCCTTCTCAGGGGCTGGTCGGAGTTCTGGGGCGGCGGGATCGGCGGACCGGACGCGCGTCACGACTCGAGGATGTCGGAGACGTAGCGCGCCACGGCCCGGACCGAAGCCATTGTCAGGGGGTAGTCCATGCGGGTCGGACCGAGGACGCCGAGACCGGCGACTCGTCCGGTGCCGTAACCGGTGCTCACCACCGAGGTCGACTGCAGGCCGGCGTGCGGGTTCTCGGCGCCGATGCGGACCGCGACGGCCTCCTCGTCGTGGCCCATGGTGCCGAGCAGCTTCAGCAGCACGACGTGCTCCTCGAGCGCCTCGAGCACCGGCCCGATGGACAGGGGGAAGTCGGTGCCCGACCGGGCCAGGTTGGCGGTGCCCGCAAGCACCACGCGCTCCTCGCGCTCCTCCACGAGGGCGTCGTCCAGCGACCCGACCACGGCCCGCACCAGTTCACGGTCGTCGGGCTCGAACCTGCCCGGCAGCGACTCGAGCTCTGCCGCGGCATCACCGAGCCGGCGGTCGACGGCGAGCTCGTTGATGCGCTGCCGCAGCTCTGCCACGAGCCGCTGGCCCTCCGGCGTCGACATGTCGCGCGTGGCGTCGATCATCCGCTGCTCGACCCGCCCGGTGTTGACGATGAGCACCACCATCAACCGCCGGGCCGTCATGGGCACGAGCTCGATGTGCCGGACGGAGGAACGCGTGAGCGAGGGGTACTGCATGACGGCGACCTGGTGGGTGAGCGACGCCAGCAGGCGCACGGTGCGGTCGACGACGTCGTCGAGGTCCACCGCCCCCTCCAGGAACCTCGCGATGGCGACCCGCTCCGCCGCACTGAGCGGCTTGATGGAGGCCAGCCGGTCGACGAAGAGGCGGTAGCCCGCATCGGTCGGGATGCGGCCGGCGCTGGTGTGCGGCGCGGCGATGAGCCCCTCCTCCTCGAGCGCCGACATGTCGTTGCGGATGGTGGCGGCCGAGACGCCGAGCTGGTGGCGCTCGAGCAGCGCCTTGGAACCCACCGGCTCCGAGGTGTGGACGTAGTCCTGCACGATGGCGCGCAGCACCGCCAGACGTCGCTCCTCGCTCATGGGCCTACCTCCCACCCGATGCTCGTTCCGGTCCGCGGTCCCGCCGGCAGGCTCACCTGAGGGGGTGTGCGGCCACTGGTCGTCACTCACGCCAACGCACCTTGGCACTCAGGTATGCCGAGTGCCAAGTCTACGTCGTCCCTCCCCTCCTCGCGGACACGCCCGAGACCGGCCTGCGCGGCCGGGTGACCGGCACGACATACGCTCGCCTGTCGTGACCGACCGATATGGCTCCGACGTGCTCTCCGGCGACTGGCGCGCTCCCCGGCGCGGGCGGGCCCGCGAGGTGGAGGCCGAGCACGGGCTCGTGGTCGAGGACGTCGAGACGGGCTGGTGCGGCGCGGTCGTGCGCGTCGAGAAGGCCGGCGGCATGCAGGTCGTCCACCTCGAGGACCGCCGTGGCCGCAGCAAGGGCTTCCCGCTCGGCCCCGGGTTCCTGCTCGACGGCGCCCCTGTGGTGTTGACGCCGCCCACGGCGGCCAGCCGCCAAGCGCTGGGTCGGGCGAGGGCAGAAGCGGCGCGGACCGCGAGCGGGTCGCGGGCGGTGGCCGGTGCGCGCGCGAGGGTGGCGTCGGGGTCGCGGATCTTCGTGGAGGGCCGGCACGACGCGGAGCTGGTCGAGAAGGTCTGGGGCGACGACCTGCGCATCGAGGGCATCGTCGTCGAGCTGCTCGAGGGGGTCGACGACCTGGCGGCGGTGATTCGCGACTTCCAGCCGGGACCCGGACGCCGCATGGGGGTGCTCGTCGACCACCTCGTGCCCGGCAGCAAGGAGACCCGGCTCGTCGAGGAAGCCCGGGCGCTGCGGAGGTTCTCGCCGCACGTGCTCATCGTCGGCCACCCCTACATCGACGTGTGGCAGTCGGTGCGGCCGGCTCGGCTGGGCTGGGAGCGGTGGCCGGCGGTACCGCGCGGCACGTCCTGGAAGCACGGCATCCTCACCGAGCTCGGGTGGGCGCACACCACGCAGGCCGACGTCGCCCACGGCTGGAAGCGGATCCTCGGCACGGTGCGCACGTATGCCGACCTGGAACCCGAGCTGCTCGGCCGCGTCGAGGAGCTGATCGACTTCGTGACCGATCCCGCCGGGTGAGGGTTTGCCCTGAACGGCCCCTGAGCGGGCCCCGTGCGGACCCCGAAGACGGAATCTTCGGTCCCTCCGGTGCGGTTGACTGGGGTGACACCACCCAAGGAGCGAACCACCATGACCTACTCGACGCAGCCGTATGGCGTCGCGCCCGCCACGTCCGAGGAGCGCACCTGGAGCATCCTCGCCCACCTGTCGGCACCGATCGCCGCGGTGGTCAGCCTTGGCTGGCTGAGCATGATCGGCCCGCTGGTCGTCTGGCTGGTCAAGAAGGACTCGAGCCCGGCCGTGCGCCGCGCCGCCGCCGGGGCGTTCAACTTCAACCTGTCGTTCTGGCTGCTCTACCTGATCAGCTGGATCCTGATCTTCACCTTCATCGGCGCCATCATCGGGGTCCCACTCCTGGTCATCATCTTCGTGGTCGCGCTGTGGTGCCACATCAAGGGCGCCATCCGGTCCTCCCGCGGCGAGGCCTACGACTACCCCTTCCAGATCCGCGTCCTGTCCTGATGGCGCCCCGGTGACCTCCGCTGTTGCTGGGGGATGGCGTCATCGACGACGCTGGGTCCCAGCAACAGTCGGGGGAGTCACCAGGCAAGCAGGCGGCGGACGACCGTGTCGGCCAGCAGCCTGCCGCGCAGGGTGAGCACGACCGCACGCTCGCGCATCGCGGCCCCGCCGTCCACCAGACCGTCGGCGATCAGACCGGCCACCGCCTGCCGGCCGGCTGGTAGCAGGTCGTCCACCGGGAGCCCGTCCACGAGCCGGACGGCGAGCAGCACCCGCTCGTCATACCGTTGTTCGTCGGTGAGCAGCTCACGACCTGCCGCGGGTGACTGGCCCGAGTTGAGCCGGTTGGCAAACGGATTGGGGTGCTTGACGTTCCACCACCGGACGCCTCCGACGTGGCTGTGCGCGCCGGGTCCGACGCCCCACCAGTCGCCGTCGGACCAATAGCCCTCGTTGTGCCGGCAGCGGTCGGCCGGTGTGCGCGCCCAATTGCTCACCTCGTACCACCCGTAGCCGGCACCGGAGAGGACCCGCTCGGCCAGCTCGTACTTCGTCGCCTCGTCGTCGTCCTCCGGCGCCGGCACCTGGCCGCGCCGCACCTGGGCGGCGAGCTTGGTGCCTTCCTCGACCACGAGGGCGTAGGCGGAGACGTGGTCGGGTGCCAGCGCGATCGCCGCGTCGAGGCTGGTGCGCCAGTCGTCGACCGACTCCCCCGGCGTGCCGTAGATGAGGTCGAGGCTGACCCCGAGACCGGCCGCCCGAGCACCCTGCACCGCCCGCCCGACATTGTCGGGGTCGTGGGTGCGCTCGAGCACCTTGAGGACGTGCGGCACCGCGGACTGCATCCCGAAGCTCACCCGGGTGAACCCGCCGGCGGCCAGCTCACGGAGGGACTCCGCGGTCACCGAGTCGGGGTTGGCCTCGGTGGTCACCTCCGCGTCCTGCGCCAGCCCGAACCGATCACGTATGCCGTGCAGCACCCGCACCAGGTCGGCCGCCGCCAGCATGGTGGGTGTGCCCCCGCCGAAGAACACGGTCTGCACCGGCGGGGTGGACGGGCCGAGCACGGCCAGGGCAAGGTCAAGCTCCCGCAGAGCGGCGTCGGCGTAGGTCGCGACGCTGGCCCCGTCGGCGCCCAGCTCGGTCAGCGTGTAGGTGTTGAAGTCGCAGTAGCCGCACCGGACGATGCAGAACGGGACGTGCACGTAGATGCCGAACGGGTGTGAGCCGAGCGTCGCGAGCGCGGCCTGCGGCAGCTCGCCGGACGGCGGCGCGGGTTCGCCCTCGGGCAAGGCACTCGGCATACCCAGCAGTGTCTCAGCCGCTGGTCGCCGTCCCGGCAGCGTGGGTGCCCGGACGAGTTTGCCCCGATGTCGGCGTGTCGCGGGCGACACGCCGGATCTTCCCACCAGTTTCGCGAAACCTCTTGTGTGCCGGACGATCTGGCACTACTAATAGTCCTACGCCACCGGCAACGGAGGCGGGACCGGATGGACACCGTGGATTCCCCGCGACGGGCTTGCTCGTTGCAGTCGTCAGTGATGTGACGACGGAGCCACATCGCTCCAACCGCGTCGGTCGGTGCATCTCCGCTGACCACACGTAGGCCCGGCGCACTCATACTGCGCCGGGCCTACACCTTTGTGCGGGCGGTCTCGGTTTGGGCGGCGAGGCAGTGGTCACGCGGCGGCCGGCGGCACGCCCGGTGCGGCTTTTCGGGCGCCCCCGCCCGTGACAGATGTCCTGCCGGGCCGAGGACGCGCGGCCCTGCCGGCGCGTCCGCGCTCTCCGTAGCGTCGAGGACAGGTCGATCGTCGACCCCTCGCACGGAAGGCAACAACATGACCCTCACCTCACCTCGCGCCCGTCACGATCCGGCGCACCTCGCCTTCGGCCATGCCGTTGGTCGCCGGGGTGCTCATCCTCGGAGGGTCGCGACGCCTTCGCTGCAGGACCGTCGGTGACCAGCACAATGGATGACATGAGCTCGAGCTGGTCCCCAGCCGTCGACCGGACCCGTCGGCCGCGCATGGCGGACCCGGCGGTGGGGTGGCTGTGGGCAGGGGTCTGGGGCGTGGGCGTGCTCCTGCCGGCGGCCCTCTATCTCGACGAGGCACCACGCCCCTGGGTGGTGGGCGCCGCGCTGGTCCTGGTCCTCGGCTGCTTCTGCCGGTCCGTGGTGGGTCGCCTGTCCTCCTCCCGCGGTGGGGCCGCGCGGCTGCCCTGGTTGCTGCTGGCCGTCCAGGCGATCGTGACGGGCGCGCTCGCGACCTTCGCCTGGAGCCAGTGGACGATGGTGGTCCTGCTGTTGGCGATCGCCGTGGGAGCGGTCGTCCCCACGCCCTGGGCGCCCGCGGTGGTGCTGCTCGTGGCCGCCCTCGCCGTAGGTGTCACCCGCGGCCACGGCGCCTTATGGGGCGACACCGTCTGGTCGACCGGCCTGACCGTCCTGCTCGCAGGCCTGGTCACCCACGCCTTCACCCGACTGTCCGTGACCATCGCCGAGCTCCAGGCGGCCCGGGAGGAGCTGGCGCGGTCCGCCGTCTCCCACGAGCGGTTGCGCTTTGCCCGCGACCTGCACGACCTGCTCGGCCACAGCCTGTCGCTCATCGTGGTCAAGGCGGAGGCCACCCGGCGCATCGCTCCCGCAGACGCCGGCGCCGCGGCGCGGCATGCCGCGGACATCGAGACGATCGGCCGGCAGGCCCTCGACGAGGTCCGCTCGGCGGTGCGGGGCTACCGCGACGCCGGACTGAGCGAGGAGCTGGCCGGTGCCCGTGACACGTTGGGCGCGGCGGGTGTGACGGTCGAGCTGCCCGAGCACCGCGTGCCCACGACGGCGGAGCAGGAGGCCCTGCTCGGCTGGGTCGTGCGTGAAGGCACCACCAACGTGCTGCGGCACGCGCGGGCCCGCCGCTGCACGATCACGCTCGACGGCGACGAGGAGCGGCTGCGGCTGCGGATCGTGGACGACGGGGTCGGCCACGCCGCCGGGCACGACGTCCTGCCAGGCTCCGGCCTCACCGGTCTGCGCGAACGCCTGGTCGCGGCCGGTGGGCAGCTCGAGACAGTCGGCTCGCCGACGGGATTCAGCCTGACCGCGAGTCTGCCGCGCAGCGACTACGGCCGGACGGAGCGGATCTGCCCATGACCTCGACCACCCGCCTGCTCATCGCCGAGGACCAGGCCATGATGCGCGGTGCGCTTGCGATGTTGCTCGACCTGGAGGATGACCTGCAGGTGGTGGCCGAGGTCGGCTCCGGCGACCAGATCCTGCCCACCGCGGTCCGGGTCGAGCCGGACGTGGCGCTGCTCGACATCGAGCTGCCAGGTGGCAACGGGCTCGACGCGGCGGCGGTCCTGCGCGACCGGCTGCCCGGCTGCGCGGTCGTCATCGTCACGACGTTCGGCCGCCCCGGCTATCTGCGACGAGCCCTCGAGGCGGGCGCCCGCGGGTTCCTCGTCAAGGACGGTCCGGTCGAGGGCCTCGCCGACGCCATCCGCCGCGTGCTGGCCGGAGAGGTGGTCATCGACCCGGCCCTGGCCGCAGAAGCCCTCTCGGCCGGGCCCAACCCGCTCACCGGTCGCGAGCAGGACGTGCTGGCCGCGGCCCATGACGGCGCGACGGTGGCCGACATCGCGGGCCGCCTGCATCTGTCCCAGCAGACGGTGCGCAACTACCTGTCCTCCAGCATCGGCAAGACCGGCACCCGCAACCGGATCGAGGCCGCACGTGCCGCTCGTGACCATGGCTGGCTCTGAGCCGGCACCGGTGCGAGGTCAGGGCAGGTGGCGACCGGTCTGGCTGCCGAACCCTCGGTCCACACGCTCGTCGTGCACCTGATTGGCCCGCTTCAGCAGGTCCAGCAGCTCGTCCTGCTGGCGGAGGTGTCGCCGCTGCTCCTCCGGCAGCAAGGTGAGAGCAGCGGTCTCCCGCTGCAGCCTGGCGTAGGTCTGCTCGCGCAGCAGCTGGTCCGCCTCGTAGTCCAGGTCGAGGTAGCGCTCCGCGTGGCGCCGGGCGCCGGCCACCGCCGTCTGGGCCTTGCCCCGCGGGCTCAGCAGGGAGGCAGCGACGGTGACCACCAGGCAGGCCACGATGAGCGACAGGGACAGTCCCGTGCTGATCTCCACGACAGGAACCGGGCTGCCCTCGTTGATGAACGGCAGGGTGTTCTCGTGCAGGGCGTGCAGGATCAGCTTGATCCCGATGAGCACCAGGATCGCGGCGAGCCCGTAGCTGAGGTAGATGAGCCGGTCGAGCAGGCCCTCGAGCAGGAAGTACAGCTGCCGCAGCCCCATCAGCGAGAACGCCGTGGCCGTGAAGACGAGGTAGGTGTTCCGGGTCAGGCCGAAGATGGCCGGGATCGAGTCGAGGGCAAACAGGATGTCGGTGCCACCGATCGCGATCATCACCAGCAGCATCGGGGTCATGGCGCGCCGTCCGTCCACCATGGTGAACAGCTTGTCGCCGTCGTAGTGGTCGGTGGTGTGGATGACCTTGCGCGCCAGGCGAACGACGACGTTCTCCCCGCCGTGGCTGTCCTCCCCCTCGGACTTGAGCATGTTGCCCGCCGTGAGCAGCAGGATCAGGCCGAACAGGTAGAACACCCACGCGAACCGGTTGATCAGTCCCGCCCCCACGAAGATCAGTCCGGTGCGAGCCAGCAGGGCAAACACGATGCCGAACAGCAGCACCTTCTGCTGGTCCGCAGCGGGCACCCGGAAGCTGGACATGATGATCAGGAACACGAACAGGTTGTCCACCGACAACGCCTTCTCGGTGATGTAGCCCGCGAAGTACTCCCCGCCCATCTCCGCGCCGCCGAACACCAGCACGAGCACGCCGAAGACGAGCGCGATCCCGACGTAGATCGCTGACCAGGTGGCCGCCTCCTTCAGGCTCGGGGTATGGGCCTTGCGCACGTGCGCGAAGAAGTCGAAGAGCAGCAGGCCGACGATCGCCGCTGCCGTGACGATCCAGATGGCCGTGGGGACCATGGCATACCTCCTGCGCGGCGAAGGCGGAAGCCGTCACCGTAACCCAGGCGGGGCGGTGGCCAGCGCAACGGCGAGCAGCTCGCCGGCTGTCGGGGTGGGTCGGCCCGGCCCCCGCCAGATGGCCCGTATGCTGCGCTCCAGCCGGACGTCCGCCGTATGACGGGTGCTCGCCGACACGCGCGCCACGCCAGGCGTATCGCCGTCCGTGCCGGCGGCGACGGACAGCGGGATGCGGACCAGCCGGTCACCGGCCAGCTCCTCGCGGACCGCGAGGGCGGACACCACCGCTGGTCCGACCCCGCCGAGCACCGCCTGGACGATCGCGGTCGTGGAGGCGAGGACCACGCCGGGGTGTGGTTCGTGTCCCGTGGCAGTCATCCACTGCTCGAGCACCTCGCGGGTCCCGGAGCCGGACTCCCGCATCACCAAAGGCGTCTGCTCGAGATCGGCCGGGGTGACAGGACGGCGCCGGCGCGCCCACGGGTGGCCCGGCGCGACGATGAGCACGAGCTCGTCGCCGCAGACGGTGCGCGAGCGCAGGCCGTACGGCGCCCTCACCCCCTCGACGAAGCCGAGTTCGGCCGTGCCTGCGCGCACGGCCGCTGCCACATCGCTCGAGTTGCCCATCCACAGCGACACCGACACTTCGGGAGCCCGGCCGGCCAGACCGACGAGCCAGCGGGGCACCAGGTGCTCGGCCACGGTGAGGCTGGCGCTCACGGTCAACCGGCTGCGCCGCTCGCCCCGGAGCATCTCGGCCCCCTCGACCAGCTCCGCCGTCGCGGAGAGCACCGGGCGGGCCCAGTCGACGACGGCCGCTCCCTCTGCGGTCAGGACCGAGCCGGTCGGGCTGCGTCGCACCAGCGTGAGACCCAGCCGGCCCTCGAGGACCCGGAGCCGTTCGCTGGCGGTGGGTTGGCTGATGCCCAGGCTGCGCGACGCCGCGCTGATCCCGCCCTCGTCCGCGATCGCCGCCAGCAGGTCGAGGCCGGCGAGGTCTGGGGCGCGGTGGGACAGAGCCATAGCCGCACCCTATGACCTGAACGGAGATCCCCCGCTAGTCAAGCGGCAGCTCACGCGAGAAGGTCGTGCCATGCCCGACCCCTCCGCGCCGCGCGCCTCGGTGCCTGAACCGCCGTCGGCCGAGTCCGCGACCCACGAGCCGCGGCTTGCAGGCCGCGACCACACCCCCGCGATCTGGGCCGGGCTCGCAGTCGCGTTGGCGGTCGGGCTGGTGGCCACCGGCCTCGGCCGGCTGGCTCCGCTCGTCGGCGGACCCGTGTTCGGCATCCTGCTGGGCGTCGGTGTCCGGCGGCTGATGGGCGACCGCCCTGCCCTCGCCCCCGGCGTCTCGTTCTCCGCCAAGGTGGTGCTCCAGGCGGCCGTGGTGCTGCTCGGCGCCGGGCTGTCGCTTCGTCAGGTGGCCCACACGGGAGCCAGCGCGCTCCCGGTCATGGTCGGCACGCTGACCGTGGCGCTGGTCGGGACCGCCCTGGTCGGCCGGTGGCTCGGCATCGGCCGGGAGACCCGCACCCTGATCGGCGTGGGGACCGGCATCTGCGGTGCGTCGGCCATCGCCACGGTCAGCGCCGTGATCGGGGCCTCGGAGGTCGCGATCGCGTTCTCCATCACCACGATCTTCATCTTCAACATCCTCGCGGCCGTCCTCTTCCCCGTGCTCGGCCACCTGATGGGTCTGTCGCAGAGCGCCTTCGGCCTCTGGGCCGGCACGGCCGTCAACGACACCTCGTCAGTGGTCGCGGCGGCCACGGTCTATGGTGCCGCGGCCACGTCATACGCCGTCATCGTGAAGCTCACCCGCACCCTGATGATCATCCCGATCTCCATCGGTCTGGCGATCGGCAACCACCGCCGGGCCCGGGCCGCGCCCTCCGGCCAGACCCCCACCGGCCTGCCGTGGCGGCGGCTGGTGCCGCCCTTCCTGGTCCTGTTCATGGTGGCCGCCGCGGTGAACAGCCTCGGGGTCGTCCCGGCGGGGTGGCACCCGTCCATCTCCTGGACGGCGACCTTCTGCACCACGGTGGCGCTCAGCGGCGTGGGCCTCTCCACGCCCCTCGGCGCCATGCGGCAGGCGGGCTGGCGTCCGCTCGCCCTGGGCGCGATCCTCTGGGTCGCGGTCGCCACGAGCAGCCTCGGGCTGCAGGCCCTCACCGGCCAGCTCTGAGCCGCCCGTGCGCCGTTCGGACCGGGGGGAGGCGACAGGATCCTGTCGCCTCCCCCCACGTTCATTCGCTACGGCGGTGGGCGGTGAGGTCGCGCACCGTCCGTCCGGCGTCGGTGCCCTTGCGTTCGAACTTGGTCACCGGCCGCCCCTCGAAGCGCGGGGCGAAGCCCGCCTCCGGGTCGTCACGGTCGCACCGGCCGCCATGCGGATTGTCCAGGACCGGACAGGCTCGTATGACGTCACGCATCCGCAGCGCATAGGGCGCCCAGTCGGTGGCGAGCCGCCAGGCGCCGCCCGGGCGCAGAGACCGCCCGACGACCAGGGCGAAGGAGTCGTCGACCAGACGACGCTTGTGGTGCTTGGACTTCGGCCACGGGTCGGGGAAGAACGTCCACACCTGCGAGAGGGTGCCGGGCTCGACCCAGTGCTCGAGGACGTCGACGCCGTCACCACGCACCATCCGCACGTTGGTCAGCCCCTCGCGCAGGAGGGCAGCGAGCGTCCGGGCGTTGCCGGGTCGGTAGACCTCGACGCCGAGGAAGTCCATCTCCGGGTGGCTCTGCGCCGCGTGGATGAGCGACTCCCCCACGCCCGAGCCGATCTCCACGACCAGAGGTGCGATGCGACCGAAGGCGGCGACCGGGTCCAACCGAGAGCCCGGCGCGATCGACGTGCTGGTCTCCCCCCGTGGCGGCTCCAGCATGAAGGCGCGGCCGGCCTGCTCGGAGGCATGGTCGCGGCGGCGCAGGGCGCGCCCGTCGGTGCGGGCGAAGGAGACGACCCGGCGCTGCACTCCCTCGGCCGAACGCGGCTGCGGCACGCGAGCTACTTCTTGGACTTGTCGGACGTGGGGTCGTTGGACAGAGCGGCGATGAAGGCCTCCTGCGGCACCTCGACCCGCCCGACCATCTTCATCCGCTTCTTGCCCTCCTTCTGCTTCTCGAGCAGCTTGCGCTTGCGGCTGATGTCCCCCCCGTAGCACTTGGCCAGCACGTCCTTGCGGATGGCCCGGATGTTCTCCCGCGCGATGATCCGGGCTCCGATGGCGGCCTGGATCGGCACCTCGAACTGCTGCCGCGGGATGAGCTCGCGCAGCTTGCCTGCCATCATCACGCCGTAGCCGTAGGCCTTGTCGCGGTGCACGATCGTGCTGAACGCGTCGACCTGCTCCCCCTGGAGCAGGATGTCGACCTTCACCAGGTCCGCGGTCTGGTCACCGTCGGGTTCGTAGTCGAGAGAGGCGTATCCGCGAGTGCGCGACTTCAGCTGGTCGAAGAAGTCGAAGACGATCTCGGCCAGCGGCAGGGTGTAGCGCATCTCGACGCGGTCCTCGGACAGGTAGTCCATGCCGCGGAGGGTGCCGCGGCGCTGCTGGCACAGCTCCATGATCGCGCCGATGAACTCGCTCGGTGCGAGCAACGTCGCGCGGACCACCGGTTCGCTGATCGAAGCGATCTTCGCGTCCGGGAACTCGCTCGGGTTGGTGACGACCACGGTCCGCCCGTCATCGAGGGTGACCTCGTAGACCACGCTCGGCAGCGTCGAGATCAGGTCGAGGTCGAACTCGCGCTCGAGCCGCTCGCGGACGATCTCGAGGTGCAGCAGCCCGAGGAAGCCGATGCGGAACCCGAACCCGAGTGCCGTCGACGTCTCGGGCTCATAGACCAGGGCCGCGTCGTTGAGCTTGAGCTTGTCGAGGGCGTCGCGCAGGATCGGGTAGTCGGAGCCGTCGATCGGGAACAGCCCGGAGAACACCATCGGCTTGGGGTCGCGGTAACCACCGAGTGACTCCTTCGCCGGCTTCGAGGCGCCCGTGACGGTGTCGCCCACCCGGGACTGGCGCACGTCCTTGACCCCGGTGATGAGGTAGCCGACCTCACCGACCCCCAGCCCCTGCGACGGCGTGGGTTCGGGTGAGCTGACACCGATCTCGAGCAGCTCGTGGGTCGCCCGGGTGGACATCATGACGATCTTCTCGCGCGGGTTGAGCGACCCGTCGACAACCCGCACATAGGTGACGACGCCACGGTAGGTGTCGTAGACCGAGTCGAAGATCATTGCCCGCGCGGGCGCGTCCGCGTCCCCGCGGGGCGGCGGCACCTGAGTGACGATCTGGTCCAGCAGCGGCTCGACGCCCACGCCGGTCTTGCCGGAGACCAGCAGCACCTCCTCGGGCTCGCAGCCGATCAGCCCGGCCAGCTCCTCGGCATACTTCTCCGGTTGCGCGGCCGGCAGGTCGATCTTGTTGAGCACCGGGATGATGGTGAGGTCGTTCTCCATCGCGAGGTAGAGGTTGGCCAGCGTCTGCGCCTCGATGCCCTGGGCCGCGTCGACGAGCAGGATCGCCCCCTCGCACGCGGCGAGCGAGCGCGACACCTCGTAGGTGAAGTCGACGTGCCCGGGGGTGTCGATCATGTTCAACGCGTAGGTCGTGGGGGTCCCCGTCGAGCCCTCGACCGCCCACGGCATACGGACTGCCTGGGACTTGATGGTGATGCCGCGTTCGCGTTCGATGTCCATCCGGTCGAGGTACTGCGCCCGCATGGCCCGCTGCTCCACGACCCCGGTGATCTGCAGCATCCGGTCGGCCAGTGTCGACTTGCCGTGGTCGATGTGGGCGATGATGCAGAAGTTCCGGATCAGATCCGGTGGCGTCGCGGCGGGCTGCAGCGCGGTGCGGGCCATGGGTGACACTGGTGGGCTACCTCGTCGGTCTCGGGGTCGGTGCGCTCAGTGTCCCACGTTCGGGCCCCTCGGCACGCATCCGCACCGCGTGCCGGAGGGCCCGTATGCCGTGTGCTCACGCCGGCTGCGCGGGCGGGCTAGGTTCGGGGCATGACACCCACGACAGGGATCGGCCGGCTGCGCCAGGAGGCCGTCTACCGGGCCGGCGTCAGCGGTGCGCGCCCCGCCGTGCCCACCGACTGGGGACGGCTCGAGGCCGCGGCCGAGCGCGCGATGAACCGCCGCGCCTTCGCCTACGTGGCGGGCGGCGCGGGCCGCGAGCGCACCATGGACAGCAACCGCGACGGGTTCGACGCCCTGCAGATCGTGCCGCGGGTCCTGCGCGACGTGTCGGAGCGCGACCTGTCCACCAGGCTGTTCGGCCGCACCATCCCGGCTCCCCTCCTGCTGGCGCCGGTGGGTGTGGCAGAGATGGCTCACCGCAGCGCCGACGTGGGTGCCGCCCGGGCCGCGGCCGCCGAGGGGATCCCCATGGCCTTCTCCAACCAGGCCTCACGTTCGATGGAGGAGTGCGCGGCGCAGATGGGTGGCGCACCTCGATGGTTCCAGCTCTACTGGAGCACCATCGACGAACTGGTGGAGAGCTTCCTCGGCCGGGCCGAACGCTGCGGCTGCGAGGCCGTCGTGGTCACGCTCGACACGACGCTGCTGGGTTTGGCGCAGCCGCGACCTCGACCTCGGGTCGCTGCCCTTCAGCCGGGGTCTGGGGATCGCGCAGTACACCAGCGACCCCGTCTTCCGGCGGCTCGTCGCCGAGCGCGTCAGTGCTTCGCGAGGACGGCCGGCACCGCAGCGTCCACTCCTGCGCGCCGCGACGGTCCGGACCCTGATCGACCTGACTCGTGCGCACCCCGGGTCGTTCTGGGACAACCTGCGCTCCCCCGTGCCCCGCGCGGCCGTGGAGCTCTTCCTGGAGAGCTACTCCCGCCCGACGATCACGTGGGACGACCTGGCGTGGCTGCGGGAGCGGACCCGGCTGCCCATCGTCCTCAAGGGAGTCCTGCACCCCGATGACGCGCGCCGGGCTGTCGACCACGGCGTCGACGGGATCGTCGTGAGCAACCACGGCGGGCGGCAGGTCGACGGCGCGATCGGGAGCATGCAGGCGCTGCCGGCCGTGCTCCAGGCGGTCGGCGGTCGCGCGACCGTCCTCCTGGACAGGGGGATCCGCGGGGGCGCCGACGTGTTCAAGGCGCTGCACGTCGGCGCGGAGGCGGTGCTGGTCGGGCGCGCCTGGGCCTACGGCCTGGCCGTGGCGGGCTCGCCGGGGTGCGCGAGGTGATCCGCAACCTGGTGGCCGAACTCGACCTCACGATGGGCCTGTCGGGGTGCCGCACCCTCGCCGACCTCCGCGACGCCACGGTGGTGGCCGAGGGGTGAACCCGAGTTCTCGAGCGGGCACGCCGAACAGCGCTCCGGAGACCAACGGGTGCACCGCGAGCTGGACACCCGCCTCTCCACTCGGCCGGACGACGGCCGTCACCACAGCGTGGTCACCGTCCGGAGTGGCGGTTCGGAGCTGGTGAGCTGGTCGACTTGCGCACGATGAGTTCGGGGCGGAGCGGATCAAGAGCATCCGCAGGAGAGATGGCGTGATCCTGCATGGCGGACAGCAGTCCATCCACGGCACGCCGCCCCACGACGTCGAAGTCCTGGTGCACGGTGGTGAGCGGAGGCAGGTAGTGCTCTGCCTCCGGGATGTCGTCGAATCCGACCACTGAGAGGCCATTCGGGACGTTCACTCCGTGGTCATGGGCAGCGTGGATGAAACCGAGAGCCATCTGGTCATTTGCGCAGAAGGCGCCGGTGAAACCGGCATCGGCGATCTGTTGGAAGGCCTCGTAGCCTGACGCCGACGACCAGTCACCATCAGCGACGGCAACCGGGACCGCGCCGACTGACGACAAGAATCGCGCGAATCCTCGCGTCCTCGCTCCGGATTCGGCCCAATCAGATGGGCCCGCAACGAGAGCGACTCGGCGGTGTCCGAGATCCCACAGGTGCTGCGCAGCCAACTCCCCGCCGACCTCGTTGTTGACCGAGAGCGCCGGATCTACGTCTGCGCACTGGACCATCACGACAGGCACCGGCTCGCGCAGCTTCGTCATCGCCTCGGCGGCGCGAACTTGAGGCGCCACCACGATGATTCCTTCGACACCTTCATGGATGAGGTGGTCGACAGCCGCGCTGAACTCGGACACGTCGGTGTCGCGCGGACTGGCCAGCAGGATGGAGTACCCGGAGTCGCGAGCCGCGTCCTCGACGGCACGCAGCACGCTGCTGGGTCCGTAGTAGGCGTGGCTCGCGGTCATGAGCACGCCAACCGTGTAGCTGCGGTTGGTGGCGAGCATCCGCGCCGCCCTGTTCGGCCTGAAGCTGAGCTCGGCCACGGCGTCGAGCACGCGCTGACGGGTGGCCGGGCGCACACTCGGGTGGCCGTTCAGCACACGTGAGACCGTCTGGTGCGAGACATTCGCGAGTTTGGCGACATCACGGATGCTCGCGGTATCACTGGAGTGAGCATGTGTTGTCACACAGTCACCATAGTCAGCGCGGGGAGGGCGCACCTCGATCAGCACGAGTCGGTGGCGCGAGAGGGCAGATCCGACGAGGGTCTTGTTACCGGTCACATTCAGTCGTATCGTGGTCCTCGGACGCACCAAGGACCTGTGCTCGAGGCCATTGATCACCGCTGATGTGCGGCATGTGGCCTTCGCGGACTCTTCGTCGGTCTCGCCGCCGATGGGCCCTGCCCACAAGTGAATAAGGGTCGCATTCCTCTCCTGTTGCCAGGAGAGCTGAGTCGGGTAGTTCGACCACAGAAGGTCATCGCTGGTGAGGCGTTGCGCCGTCCGGGCGCTGCAAAGGAGCAGATGATGGTGAGCAGCTCAACGAACAACAATCAGACGGAGCCGGCGTCGCGGGAGATAACTCGTCGACGGGTCATGCGAAACGCCGGCGTGCTGGGGATCGGCGTGCCCGCACTGACCATGCTGCTCGATGCGTGCAGCGGTGGAAGCAGTGGGGACAAGAGCACTGCCGGGTCAGGCGGTGGACCGTACCCCGGGCACAAGAAATACAAATTCACTCTGGTCAACCACGTCACGACCAACTCGTTCTTCACTCCAACTCGCTACGGCGCCGAGGACGCGTGCGCCATCCTGGGCTGTGACTACAGCTGGACCGGATCTGCGGACTCCATCGTCTCCCAAATGGTCGACGCCATGAACAGCGCGATCACGTCGAACGCCGACGGCATCGGAGTGCCGGTGATCGACAAGACCGCGTTCACCGGCCCGACCAAAAAAGCGTTGGCTGCTGGAATTCCGGTCATCTCGTACAACGCCAACCCGCCGGTTGGCAGCGACACCCCGGTGATGTCCTATATCGGCCAGGACCTCACCCAAGCCGGGGTGGAGGCGGGCAAGCGGATCCTCGCTCAGGTCAAGAAGGGTGACACGGTCGCCTGCATGATCGCCACCCCGGGCACAGGCAACATCCAGCCGCGGGCGGACGGCGCGAAGAGCGTGCTGGAGCCGGCGGGGATCAACTTCGTCCAGGTGGCCACCGGCGCTGCCGAGAGCCAGGAGGTCTCGGCCGTCGAGTCCTGGTTCCAAGGGCACCAGGACGCCAAGTTCCTCTACGCGGTGGACGCCGGCAGCGGCATCGCCGTCGCCAAGACGGTGGCGAAGTTCGCGTCGACCGGCGTCAAGGGCTCCGGCTGGGACGTCGGCACACCGACCCTGCAACAGGTCCAGAAGGGAAGCCTCGACTTCACCATCGACCAGCAGGCCTACCTACAGGGCTTCCTGCCCATCCTGCAGCTGTTCCTCTACCAGGTGTCGGGCGGACTGGTGGCGCCGGTCCAGACCAACACCGGTCTGAAGTTCGTCACCAAGGACAACGTCGGCCCCTACCTGAGCAGCGAGGATCGCTACGAGGGATCCAGCAAGAAGCAGCAGGTCCTCAAGGCTCCGTCGAGCATCTAGGCGAGCTCACCGTGACCAGTCCACCCTCGTCAGAGTCGACTGTCGCCGACGACCAGACGCCGCAGGCCCGTGCCGTCGCACGTCGGCCCTGGTCGAGTCGACTGTTGCAGGGCCAAGAAGTCGTGATCGCGCTGATCGGCGTGGCTCTCGCGATCTTCTTCAGTGTCTATTCCTCGGCGTTCGCCAGTGTCTCGAACGCGTCCACCCTGTCCACGTACGTCGCACCCATCATGATCTTCGGCATCGCCGAGGTATTCGTGCTCACCCTGGGCGAGATCGACCTCTCGGTCGGTGAGGTGTACGTCCTCTCCCCCTTCCTGGTGGTCTACCTGAACGATGCCGGGCTCGGCGTGATCGCCGCCATCATCGTGACGCTGATCATCTGCGCAGTCATCGGATGCGTCAACGGTTTGATCACGGTGCGTCTCGGCGTTCCATCATTCATCACGACGTTGGGCACGGTGTTCGCTCTGAAGGGCATCGTGCTGTTGTCCTCCAACGGGATCCAGGTCAATCCGGCCGGTACCGGCACCATCGCCAACGTTCTTGGCGGCTGGTCCTACTCGTCGATCATCTGGGCGCTCGCCATTGCCGTCGTGGGCCACACCCTCTTTCGGCGCACGACCTTCGGTCTGCACATCACTGCCGTCGGCGGCAACCAGACTGCCTCGGCTGAGGCAGGCGTCAAGGTGGGTGTCGTGAAGATCTGGTGCTTCGTGCTCTGTTCAGTGCTGGGCGGATTCGTCGGATTCCTCGACGGCTACCGCATCGGCAGCCTCAATCCTGGCACCGACGGGCTGATCCTGATGTTCTACGGGGTGGCCGCCGCGGTCATCGGCGGCACGGCGCTGACGGGCGGGCGCGGCACCATGATCGGCGCGGGCATCGGAGCCATTGTGCTCGGAGTCCTCCAAGACGGCTTCAACATCATCGGCATCAACGCCTTCGCCTACCAGCTCGTGCTGGGCTTGGCGATCCTCGGTGCCATGATCCTCAACGTCCAGCTGGAACTGGCGAGATCCGGGCAGGGAGCTGGAGTCTACGGATCACTGGCCCGAACGTTGATGCGGTTGCGGACCGGGGGAGCCGGCCGCCGGCGACGAGAACGAGTCGCCAAATGAGCGCGGCGAACGGCAGCGGGACGACCATACGGGTGACCAAGGGCCGGGAGTGGGCGAGATGACCCAGGAAGCAGTGGCCGGGAGTCCGGCACCCTCAGCTGAGCACGTCATGCAGGTGGAAGGAATCACCAAGAGCTTCGGTGCGGTGAGCGTGCTTCGTGGCGTCGACCTGCACCTGGAGCCCGGCGAGGTGCTGGGCGTGGTCGGGGCCAACGGCGCAGGCAAGTCCACCCTGGTCAAGATCATCACCGGCTATCTGTCGCCGGACAGCGGCCAGATGTATCTGGGTGGCGAGCCGGTGCACCTGAGGTCTGTGCAGGACGCTCGACGCCATGGCATCGAAACCGTCTTCCAGGACCTGGCACTCGTCGACCAACTATCCGTTTACCACAATCTCTTCCTGAACCGCGAGACGACGACCGGTGGTCGACTGCGGTTCCTGAACAACCGGCGGATGCGAGCCGACGCGCGGCGATACCTGCACAACATCCAGGTCGACATCCCCTCGGTGGATGTGCCCGTGGAGAAGCTGTCCGGCGGTCAGCGACAGGCGATCGCCGTCGCTCGGGCCACCAGACGAGATGATGTCAAGATCCTGCTGCTGGACGAGCCCTTGGCCGCCATGGGGGCCAAGGAGGCGAAGCTCATCATCGACCTGGTGCAGAACCTCGCCCGGACCCGTGGCGTGTCGATGCTGGTGATCGATCACAACTACACCCACATCTTTGAGCTCTGCGACCGGGTCAACGTGGTCGAGCAAGGGCGGGTCACCCTCGACAAGCGCACAAAGGACACCTCCCTGGCAGAGCTCACCGAGTTCATGGTCTCTTCCTACCGCCAGCAAATCGAAGAGGACTCCGCCTAGCCCAGTGTCTGCATCGGTCTCCCAGGAGATCGCCGCAAGAGATGGGAAGGGCCGCGGTTGTGGCCGATTTATCGTCGCCACCTGATCAGAAGGACGTGGACATGGCTCAGGAACAGGTCGGGCGTCGCCTGGGCACGTCGAGCGGGTCGGATTCAGCCGGCGCGGACGATTCGCGCCGAGCGGTCGCCGAGGGCAGGACCTGTCTCGGCCTCGAGCTGGGATCCACCCGGATCAAGGCATGCCTGATCGGGCCGGACCATCGTCCGATCGCGACCGGGAGCCATAGCTGGGCGAACGAATTCGACCACGGCACCTGGACCTACGACCTCCTCGACGTCGTGGCCGGCCTGCAGGCCGCCTTCAGCGACCTCTCCACCCAGATCGAGCAGCGCTACCAGGTGCGCCCGGCCACCTTCCGAGCGCTCGGTGTGTCGGCGATGATGCACGGCTATCTCGCGCTCGACGCCGACAACCTGCCTCTCGTCCCGTTTCGAACGTGGCGCAACACGTCGACAGGGCGCGCAGCTGCCGAGCTGAGTCATCGGCTCGGGCAGAACATCCCGCTTCGCTGGTCGGTCGCCCACCTCTACCAGGCAGTCCTCGACGACGAGCCGCACGTGCGGCAGATCGATCACCTGACGACACTGGCCGGATACGTGCACTGGCGCCTGACCGGGCTCAAGGTACTCGGGGTGGGCGACGCCGCCGGCATGTTCCCGATCGATCCGGCGACCGGCACCTACGACGCGCACATGCTGGCGTCCGCGAACGAGCTCCTGGCCGAGCACGGCTACGAAGGTGAGCTCGCGGCCGTTCTCCCGTCCGTGCTCCTCGCGGGCCAGGAGGCCGGTCGCCTCACGCCCGGCGGCGCGGCCCTCCTCGACCCAAGCGGCACACTTCAGCCCGGCATCCCGCTGTGTCCACCCGAGGGAGATGCCGGCACGGGAATGGTGGCGACGCACTCGATCTCGCCACGCACCGGCAACGTCAGCGTGGGGACCAGCGTGTTCGCGATGGTGGTCCTGGACAAGCCACTCCAGCAGGTGCACCATGCGATCGACGTCGTCGCGACCCCCACCGGGACTCCCGTCGCCATGGTTCACTGCAACAACGGGGCAAGCGAGCTCCAGGCGTGGGCGTCCGTCTTCGAGCAGTTCGCAACGGCCCTCGGATGCGATGCCGATGCTGACGCAGTCTTCGAGGTGCTGCTGCGGGGGGCTCTGGCAGGCGAGCCGGACTGTGGCGGCATCCTCGCGTACAACCATCTGGCAGGCGAGCCGATCGCCGGTGACCTTGCCGGGGGCCGGCCACTGGTGGTGCGCACTCCCGACAGCCACCTGAGTCTCGCCAATTTCGCCCGCGCCATGGTCTTCGGGGTCTTCGGGACCCTGATGATCGGTATGCGGGTGCTTGCGGAGTCGGGAGTTCGCCTCGACGTGCTCTTCGCCCACGGCGGCCTGTTTCGGACAAAGGGGCTCGTGCAGGGGCTCCTCGCGGCGGCCGCCGACACGCCTGTCTCCGTGGGCCGCTCGGCACCGGACGGGGGCGCGTGGGGCATCGCCCTCTTGGCCGCCTTTCTGAAGTCGTCGGAGTCGGATCTCGAGCACTTTCTCTCCTCCGAGGTGTTCGTGGACGAAGAGCTCGAAGTGACAGACCCCGATTCCCGCGACGTGCGCGGCTTTGACGCGTTCCTCGAGCGCTACACGGCAGGACTTGAGCTGCAACGGGTGGCAGTCGATGTTCTCTGACACGGTGGCAGCCGCGGTGCAGTCCGCTCGAGGAAACCTGGCGTTGCTGCACGCCGAACTCCCACGCTGGGGCCTGGTCGTGTGGACCGCCGGCAATGTGTCCCAGCGGATCCTGGTCGATCCGCAGGCCGGCCCGGGCACCGGCGACCTGCTCGTGATCAAGCCCTCGGGAGTGACCTATGACGAGCTGACACCCGAGGCCATGGTCGTGTGCGACCTGGACGGCAACCTCGTCGAGGGAGAGCGGGTGCCGTCCTCGGACACCGCCGCGCATGCCTACGTGTATCGGCACCTGCCACACGTCGGCGGAGTTGCACACACTCACTCGACCTACGCCACGGCGTGGGCGGCGCGCGGCGAGGAGATCCCGTGCGTCCTGACGATGATGGCGGACGAGTTCGGCGGCCCGATCCCCGTCGGGCCGTTTGCCGTCATCGGAGATGACTCGATCGGCCGCGGCATCGTTGCGACGCTGCGCGAGTCGCGCTCCCCAGCCGTCCTGATGCGCAACCACGGCCCCTTCACGATCGGCGGTGACGCGCAGTCGGCGGTGAAGGCGGCGGTGATGCTCGAGGAGGTGGCGCGGACGATCCACATCTCGCGCCAGCTCGGCGCGCCCGTGCCGATAGCAGCGGAGGCGATCGACTCCCTGTACGACCGATATCAGAACGCCTACGGGCAAAGCGAGTCGGCGTCAGCGGAGTCGAGCATGAGCCAAGAAAGGCAGGGGCCAGCGTGACGATGGAGAACCCCTTTGAGGGTCGCGAGATCTGGTTTCTCACCGGAAGCCAGAACCTCTACGGCGAGGGCGTGCTCGCCCAGGTGACTCGGCAGTCGCAGGAGGTGGCCGCGCTGCTCGACACGGCCCCTGACGTGCCTGTTCAGGTCGTCTGGAAGCCGGTGCTGAAGGAATCGGAGGAGATCCGGCGGCTGATGCTCGAGGCCGCCTCGGATGACCGCTGCATAGGCCTGGTTGCGTGGATGCACACCTTCAGCCCGGCGAAGATGTGGATCCGCGGGTTGAGCATCCTGTCCACGCCGCTCCTGCAGCTGCATACCCAGGTCAACGTCGAGCTGCCGTGGTCGACCATCGACATGGATTTCATGAACCTCAACCAGGCTGCACACGGCGACCGGGAGTTCGGCTACATCCTGAGCCGTATGTCGATCAGGCGGAAGGTCGTCGTCGGCCACGTTTCCGACTCGCGAGTGCGGGCGGAGGTCGGCACGTGGGCCCGGTCCGCTGTGGCTCTGGCGGAGCTGCGTTCATTGCGGCTCGCCCGCTTCGGGGACAACATGCGCAATGTCGCCGTCACTGACGGGGACAAGACCGAGGCAGAGGCATCGTTCGGTGTCTCGGTGAACACGTGGGCGGTCAACGACCTTGTCGAGCACGTTCACGAAGCGTCGGATGACGCGGTCAGCGACCTCGTGGAGGAGTACCGGGAGCTGTATGACGTCGCGCCCGAGCTGCGCGCCGGTGGTGCCCGACACGAGTCCCTTCGGTACGGCGCCAGGATCGAGCTCGGGCTGCGGTCGTTTCTGGGAGAGGGCCGGTTCAGGGCGTTCACCACGAATTTCGAGGATCTCGGGGCACTGCGTCAGCTGCCCGGGCTCGCGGTGCAGCGACTGATGGCCGATGGTTACGGGTTCGGGGCCGAAGGCGACTGGAAGACAGCGCTCCTGGTGCGCGCCGCCAAGGTCATGGGATATGGCCTGCCTGGCGGAGCCTCTCTCATGGAGGACTACACCTATGACCTCACACCCGGGGCCGAGTTGATCCTTGGCGCACACATGCTGGAGGTCTGCCCCAGCCTCACCACATCGCGGCCGCGGGTCGAGCTCCATCCGTTGGCCATCGGCGCCCGGGAGGATCCGGTCCGCCTCGTGTTCGAGGCCGACTCCGGCCCCGGACTCGTCGTCGCCATGATTGACGTGGGTGACCGGCTGAGGCTTGTCGCGAACATCGTGGAGGTGGTCCCGTCGCCCCAGAAGCTTCCGCGGCTGCCCGTCGGTCACGCCATCTGGGCCCCGCAGCCGGACCTCTCGACGTCAGCGACCGCGTGGTTGCTCGCAGGTGGGGCACACCACACGGTCATGACGACCGCGCTCACCCGTCAGGCCTTCGAGGATCTGGCCAGGATGGTGGCTGCCGAGCTCGTCGTGATCGACCGTGGCACCACTGTGCGCGAGATCGAACGGGAGCTGCGGTGGAACGCCGCCTACCACCGAATGGCCAACGGGATCTAGTGCCGCTCGTCGCTCCTTCGCTGGCCGGACTCGTCGTCGCGAATGCTGTGCCATTCAGTCAGCCGGGCACCCTCGCGAAGACGTCGCCGTGCGGTGTCAGCCCGCGCGGCGGAGCGCCTCCAGGACCGCTGTTTTGACCGCCCGATGGCTGAGTCCCAGCTCGGCGAACACGGCGCCCACCACTCCCTGGTCGATCCGCAACAGGCCCAACAGGATGTGCTCCGTGCCGATGTAGTTGTGCTTCAGGGCGATGGCCTCGCGCAGGGCCAGCTCGAGGACCTTCTTGGCGTCCTTGGCAAAGCGGAGGTGGCGGCTCTTTCCCGACTGTGACGGGTCTGCGCACTCGGCGCCGAGGTTGTCCTCGACGCTCTTGCGGACCTCGTCGAGGTCGATCCCGATGGCCTGGAGCGCTTCTGCGTCCCCTTCGTCCAGTCCTCCGCGGCGACGGTGGTCCTGCAACCTCACCACCGCCGCGCGTACCTGCTCCGACCCGACCCCGAGGTCGCCGAGGACGCGCACGGCGAGCGATTCCTCGTCTTCGAGCACCCCCAGCAGCAGGTGGTCTGATCGGACCTCGCTCGCTCCCGCGTCGCGAGCAACCCGCTGGCCACGCTCGACGACGGTGCGTGCGCGTTTGGTGAACCGTTCGAACATCACGCCTCCCGACCTGTGCGCCCGACGAGCCGGCCTCGCCGGGCATGCTTCTTGTGGACTGCCTGCCGGCTGACTCCGAGGACCTCGGCGATCTCCTGCCAGGACCACCCACTCGCGCGGGCGCTGGCCACCTGGGTCGCCTCCAGCTGCTCGAGCAACCGACGCAACGCGGCGACGGCCCGCAGGCCCGTCGCCGGGTCGCGGTCGGCCGCCGCACTGGCCAACTTCGTCGCGTTCGACATGACGTCAACCTACGTTGACGCGGCGAGTCTGTCAACCCATGTTGACGAGAGGCGTCGTCGCGGCACTACTCGACCCACGGCATACATTGTGGCTGGTGGATGACCGCGAAGGAGCAGCGATGAAGCGTGCCGACGACTCGGACCGTTCCGGGTCAACCGGCGACTGCGGCGGGCTGGCCGCTCCCCCGTCCGTCAACCGGCGCGGTGTCGCCCTCATCAGCGCGGCTCACGTGGTCGACGACATCTACCAGGGCGCCGTCCCCGCCATCTTGCCGTTCCTGGTCGCGGAACGGCACTACACGTATGCCGCCGTCTCCGGCCTGACGCTCGCCGCGACGGTGCTCTCGTCGGTGGCTCAGCCGGCGTTCGGCTGGTGGACCGACCGCAAGCCTCGGCGGTGGCTGATTCCCCTGGGCATGCTCACCGCCGCTGTGGGAATCGCCCTGTCCGGGCTGACCTCCAGCTATGCGTTGACCTGGCTGGTGATTGCAGTGTCCGGGCTGGGGATCGCCGCCTTCCACCCCAGCGCGGCGCGGGCCGCTCGACAGGCCTCTGGTAACAGCACCAGGGCCATGAGTGTCTTCGCCCTGGGCGGCAATGCCGGATTTGCGCTCGGATCGCTGCTGACTACACCGATCCTCATCGTCGCCGGCCTGCGGGGCACGGTGCTGCTGGTCGTGCCGGCAGTGCTCATGGCCGTCCTACTCGTGGTCCGCCTTTCCCACGTCCTGGACGGCCGACCCGGCCGACCGAGGAACAGGAGCATGCCGACCGGAGTGGACAACTGGTCTGCCTTCGGGCGACTCACTGCCGTGGTGGTCGTGCGCTCGGTGCTGTTCTTCGGCATCTCGTCGTTCATCGCGCTCTACTTCATCCATCGCCTCGGGGCGTCCACCGCGGTCGGCGGAGCAGCCCTGACGACCTTCCTGGTGGCCGGAGCGATGGGAACGCTACTCGGCGGCTGGATGGCCGACCGCTACAGCCGGCTCGCCTCCGTCCGCACTGGATTCGCGCTGACCGTGCCGGGCGTCGCGGGGCTGGTCCTGTCGCCCGGCCTCGAAGTGGCCTTCGTGTTCGTCGTGATCACCGGGATCGCGCTCTACCTGCCATTCGGCGTCTTCGTGGTGCTGGGCCAGGACTACCTGCCGAACCGGATCGGCACGGCCAGCGGCGTGACCGTCGGCCTGGCTGTGAGCGTCGGTGGCCTGTTCAGCCCGCTGCTCGGCTGGCTCGCCGACCAGACCAGCCTTCGGGTCTCGCTCGCCGTGCTGGTCGTGCTGCCCCTGGTCGCACTCCTGCTGACCAGGGGCCTGCACGACCCGGCAGCCGGTCGGCCGCAGCGCGTTACTTGATCTCGGAGCGCAGCAGCCGCCAGAGCCCGCCGGCGAGCGGCAACACCACCCAGATCGCGACCGCCGACCCGAGGTGTGCCCAGCTCGAGCCGTCGACGCCGCCTCCGCCCTGGTAGGGACCGAGAGCGAACTGCAGGTCGGCCCAGGGCTGGACGTGATCGTGCAGCCACGGCACAACGGATCCGACGATGGCCCAGGCGCTGGGCAGGGCGAAGATCAGCACGATCGCCGCGGCCGAGCTCATGATGAGCATGCCGAACCCGAATCCCTGGAGCAGGGCGATCAGCTGCCCCATCGAGGCGTAGCCGACCTCCGTGGCCGACAGGTTCCAGGAACCACCGCCGTCGCGCAACAGGCCAGCCAGGACGGTGCCGACGGCCCCGAGCACAAAGGACACCAGGATCGCGCCGGCAGCGGCGACAAGGCTGGTGAGCAGCTTTGCGGTGATCACGCGTGAGCGCCGCGGCTCCAGCGTGAAGGTGACCAGGCCAGTGCGCTGGCTCCACTCGCTGGTCACGAGGAGAATCGCCAGGACCGGCAGGAGGACGCCGGTCGGGATGTTCATCATGCCGAAGAAGGTGGCGTAGGAGAGGTCCTCGGCGTCGGCGAACACCAGCATGGCACCCGTGATGACCGCCGCGATGAGGCCCATCGACACGACGAGCCAGAAGCCGGCACGAGTGTCGACCAGTTTGCGCAGCTCGACCCTGACCAGACGCGTCATCGGCACCGGAGGTGCCGCGGTGTCCACCGGGACGGGCGGGGCGGGTGGCGCGATCGTGAGTGCATTCATACCGGGGTAACTCATGCCGGGACTCCTTCGAGGACGGGCTCGGCCGCTGCGCGCTCTTCGCGCTGGGTGTCGGCGGTGAGCTGCAGGAACATCTCTTCCAGCCCGGCGCCGTCAGCAGCGCGGAGCTCTTCGAGCGCGACGCCCGCAGCCGCGGCCGCCCGCCCGACGTCGGCGGGTGAGGCCTCGGTCCGCAGGCCGGCGTCCCCCGACGTCACTGCCTCGATCCCTGCCTCTCGCAGCGCTCGCTGTAGTGCTCCCTGGTCCAGTGCCTTGACGAACGTCCCGGCGTTTCGCAACAGCTCCGCCTTGGTGCCACGCGCCACGATCCGCCCCTGGCCGATCACCAGCAGCTCGTCGGCGATGACCTCGACCTCGTGCAGCAGGTGCGAGGACAGCAGGACCGTGCCGCCCTGGTCGGCGTAGTCCCGCAGCAGTCCACGCATCCAGTGGATCCCGGCCGGGTCGAGACCGTTCGCCGGCTCATCGAGGATCAGGATCCTCGGGTCACCGAGCAGGGCGTGAGCGATGCCGAGCCGCTGACGCATTCCCAGCGAGTAGTTGCGGATCCGCCGCCGCGACTCGTCGGGGGCCAGGCTGACGCGTTCGAGCATCTCGTCGACCCGACGCGACGGCAGCCCCATCGCCAGGGCCCCGAGGGTCAACACCTCGCGACCGGTCCGTCCCGCGTGCTGTGCAGACGCGTCAAGAAGGATCCCGATCTGGGTGCCCGGGTTGGGGACGTCGTGGTAGTGGTGACCCCCGATGGTCGCCGTGCCGCTGGTGGCCGGCGTCAGTCCGGCGATGATGCGCATGGTCGTGGTCTTGCCCGCGCCGTTGGGCCCGAGGAACCCGGTCACCGAGCCCGGCCGGCAGGCGAAGGAGACGTCGTCGACGGCACGGAAGCTGCCGTAAGTCTTGCTGAGTCGTTCAACTGTGATCATGCCTGAGAGTCTTCTGGCAGCAAGGGGATTCCCGCTATGGGGGACGCACCTGATTCGAGGTCCGCAAGGTCAGGGTGCCCCTGAGAGGCGCTCAGGGTCACCCTGAGTCCGCGGCCCGCCGACCGGGCCCCGCCTCCGATCCACCAGGACCGAGACGCCGGCGACGACGAGTCCCGCCAGCGCCAGCACCACGCCGATCCGGCTGGGCCACTCGTAACCGTAGCCGGCCGACAGCACGAGGCTGCCCAACCACGCGCCGAGGGCGTTGGCGATGTTGAGGGTCGAGTGGTTGAGGGCCGCCGCGAGTGACTGGCCCTCCCGGGCCACGTCCATCAGCCGGGTCTGCAGCATCGGCACCAGGATCGAGGGGACGAGTCCGAGCAGGAAGACGACCAGCACCGCCGTCACGGGTTGCCGCACCGCGAACCCGAAGGCCCCCAGCACCATGGCGACCGCGACGAGGGACAGGACGATTCCGCGCATGACCCCGCGCTGGGCAACCCGCCCGGCCAGCATGGCGCCCGCCGTCATCCCGACCCCGTAGATCGCGAGGACCACCGGGATCGCCCCGTCGGGGAAACCGCCCAGCGTGGTCATCGTGGGCGCGATGTAGGAGTAGGTGGCGAACATCCCGCCGAATCCGACCGTGCCGATGAGGAGCGCCAGCCAGACCTGTAGCCGCTTCAGCGCTCCCAGCTCGGCCCGCATCGAGGCCTGTCCTTCGTGCGGCTGGGGCGGCACCCATCGCCGGGTGGCCACCAGGGTGACGAGCGCGATCACCCCGACCAGGGCATACGGGTACTGCCACCCGAGGCGCTGCCCGACCCAGGTGGTCACCGGCACGCCCACGACATTGGCGGTGGTCAGCCCCGCCAGCACCATGGACACCGCCCACGTGCGGCGGCGCAGCGGCACGAGGGACGCGGCAAGCAGAGCGGCCACCCCCAAGAAGGCACCGTGCGGGAGCCCGGAGACGAATCGGGCGATCATCAGCAGCGGATAGCTGGAGGCCAGCGCGGAGCTCACGTTGCCGAGGGCGAACGCCACCGATCGCCAGCGCGAACAGGGCGAGGTTGACGTGGGTGCGGTCGTTCCGCTCCACCCGCCGGCGCCTGGAGTGGCGGGCGGGGGCTGGCAGGGGCGTGCTCACTGGATGGGGTCTCCGGAGATGGTGGTGGCGGCGCGGCGACAATGGTCGCATGACCGCCTTCCGCTCTGCCTTGTGCGCGGGCCCCCTGGTGCTCGACGGTGGCCTCGCGACCCAGTTGGAGGCCTTGGGCCAGGACCTGTCCGGCCACCTGTGGTCGGCCGGCCTGCTGGCCGAGGCACCCGAGGCCATCACGGCGGCGCACCTCGACTTCTTCCGCGCGGGCGCCCGAGTCGCGACGACGGCGACCTACCAGGCGAGCTTCGACGGTTTCGCCTCGGTCGGCGTGCCACGGTCGGAGGTGGCGACCCTGCTGCGGCGCGGCGTCGAGCTGGCCGACGTCGCCCGACAGCGGGTCGACGCGTCGGAGCCGCTGTTCGTCGCCGCCTCGGTCGGCCCCTACGGTGCTGCCCTCGCAGACGGCTCGGAGTACACCGGCGACTACGGGCTCGACGTCGCGGCGTTGCGAGCCTTCCACCGTCCGCGGTTGGAGGTGCTGGCCGACGCGGGAGCCGACGTGCTCGCCCTCGAGACCATCCCGTGCCTCGCCGAGGTCGAGGCCCTGCTGCTCGAGCTCGAACGGCTCGGGGGCGTCGAGGCGTGGCTGTCGCTCTCGTGTGCTGACGGCCGGACGCGGCGTGGGGAGGACCCGGCGGTGGCCTGGGCGATGGCCCGCGACGTGCCACAGGTCGTCGCCGTCGGCGTCAACTGCACCGACCCGCAAGAGATCGACGCACTGCTGCCCGCCGCGCCACAAGCCGGCCGCCCGGTGCTGGTCTACCCCAACAGCGGCGAGGGGTGGGATCCGGTCGCCCGGACCTGGACGGGCGATCCGAGCTTCCGCCCCGGCCAGGTCGACGGCTGGCTCCGCGCCGGGGCCAGCGCGGTGGGCGGCTGCTGCCGCGTCACGCCGGAGGAGATCGGTCGGGTGGCCGAGCACGTGCGCGCCCGCGACCTGGACTGAGGGATGCTCCCGGTGACCGGGCCGCCCGTGCCCTACCCGCCCGTGCGGAGTGACACCACCATCACGGACGCGACCGCTCGCTCTACGATCCGGCCATGGCACAACGCGAGATCATCGAGCCCGTCGACCTCTGCGACGATCGCGGCCGGCTCAACCCGGACGCCCTGGGCTGGACCCGTGCCCCGCTGCACCGTTCGAACCTGAGGGGTTGGGGTCGCACGAAGCGTTGGGAGCACTGGGGCATCGTCACACCGACTCACGTGCTGGGGCTGACCGTCTCCTCGCTCGACTACGCCGGCGCGCACGGCATCTACGTCCTCGACCGCCGCAGCGGCGAGGAGACCCGCCGGGACGTGGTCGCGCCGCTGGCCCGCGGCACGCAGCTGCCCGAACTGGCTGCCGGGGGACCGGTGCGGGCCAGGGCTGGTGGCTTGGACATCTCCGTCGACGAGTCCCTACGTGGCACCCGCCTGCACGCGGAGGCACAGGGCGTCCGGGTCGAGCTCATGGTCGAGCGGCTGGAGGAGCACGAGTCGCTCGGCGTGGTGGTGCCGTGGTCGGAGCGCCTCTTCCAGTACACCCTCAAGGACGTGGCACGGCGGGTTGGGGGCCGGATCTGGCTGGACGGGCTCGAGCACCCTGTGCCGATGGAGGACTCGTGGGCCGTGCTCGACCACGGCCGCGGCCGCTGGCCCTACGCGGTGACCTGGAACTGGGGAGCCGGCAGCGGCGTGGTCGACGGCGCGGTCGTCGGGCTGCAGCTCGGCGGAGGGTGGACCGACGGCACGGGCGCGACCGAGAACGGCATCGTGGTCGACGGGCGTCTGCACCACTTCGACGACCTCCTCGACTGGCAGTATGACGTCCGCGCACCGATGCGGCCGTGGCAGGTCCGGGGGCCGCACGTCGACGTCGTGCTGGAGCCGTTCCACCAACGGGTCGCCACGACCAACCTCGGCATCGTCGCCTCCCGCACCCACCAGGCCTTCGGTCACTGGCGCGGTCACGTGGTCGTCGACGGCCACCGGCAGTCTGTCGAGGGCCTGGTCGGCTGGGCCGAGGAGGCACGCAACCGCTGGTGAAAACCGGAATGAGGCCGACCTCCCGGACGCGTGAAACCGCTGGTCAGCCCGCCCGCTCGTCGAGCACCCGCGCGACGAACCGCGCCGAACGCTCCCGCAGCCCCTCGACCCGGCGCCGGGTCAGCTCCTCGGCGGCCCACGCGTCGTCGCTGTGCAGCTCCGCGCGCGTCGGCGCGCGACGCACGTGGGCAGAGCAGTCGAAGTCGGTGCAGATGAGGGTGCCGAGGGTGTCGCCACGGCGACCCCGGGTCCCGGCCCGACGGGCGACGTAGAGGCTGACGTCGGCGTGCACGACGACGTCCTCACACCAGGCGCACACCATCTTCCGGCGCCGGCCGTCGCGCGGCCCGGTGGACCGCAGCAGCACACCGACCGGAGCCGTGTCGACCTCGACGACGGCGTAGGACGCGAGCGGTTGCTTGGGGTCGCGCCAGCCCAGGTAGTCGCGCTGCTCCCAGTCCACGGCGGACAGGTCGGGCACAATCACCCGGTTCACCTCGCGTCGTGAGGCGTTCACGAACGAGGCGCGGATCTCTCGTTCGGTCAAGGGAGTCATGATCGTACTTTCCGGATCGCCACGGATCCGCTGCTCCCCCGGGAGAGGGACGGGCGGGCCGAGCAAGCGCTCGACAGTCGCACCGATGGGCAGGACTCAGCGTGCGCACCAGTGTGGCACACGCCGGCCGCGCCGGGGATTCGCCGCGAACTCAGGTGCCGCCGCCTTGGTGACTGGCGTAACGTCGGAAGCACACGGCATACACGAGTCCAAGGAGCCCCATGTCCACCGCACTGTCCGCCGATCAGGTCCAGCAGCTCCAGAAGGATTTCGAGGCGGATCCGCACCACCGGGTGATGCAGAACGCGGTCACCCAGACCCGGGTCAGCGACATCGCACTGGACCGTGCCGTGGTCACCTCGATCGACCACACCATGTCCAACCTCCTGGACGACTGGAAGGTCACCAACCAGAAGAAGAGCGGACGCTGCTGGCTGTTCGCCGGTCTCAACCTGCTGCGCTCCGAGACGGCGAAGACGCTGGACGTCAAGGATTTCGAGTACTCGCAGAACTACCTGCTCTTCTGGGACAAGCTCGAGAAGGCCAACTACCTCTTCGAGGCCCTGATCGAGACCGCCGACCGCGACGTCGACGACCGGACGATCGCCCACCTGCTCTCCGACCCCACCGGCGACGGCGGCCAGTGGAACATGTTCATCGCCCTGGTCCAGAAGCACGGGCTCGTGCCCAAGTCGGCCATGCCCGAGACACAGAGCTCCTCCGAGACGCACCCGATGAACGGGATCCTGCAGACCTTGTTGCGCCAGGGCGCCCGCGACCTTCGGGCCATCGCCGACCAGGGGCCGGATGCGATGCGCGCCCGCAAGGACGAGCTGCTGACGGGCATCCACCGCGTGCTGTCGATCCACCTCGGGAGCCCGCCGGAGAAGTTCCTGTGGCAGTGGAAGGACAAGGAGGGCGGCTTCCACCGGGACGGCTGGATGACGCCGCGGGAGTTCGCCGACAAGTATGTCGAGCTTCCCCTCCAGGACTACGTCTGCATCGTGCACGACCCCCGCAAGAGCAGCCCCACCGGCACGGTGTTCACCGTCGAGTACCTCGGCAACGTGGTGGGGGCTCCTCGCGTGACCTACCTCAACGTGGAGATGGACCTGCTCAAGCAGCTCACCATGGAGACGATCGTGGACGGTGAGCCGGTGTGGTTCGGCTGCGACACGGGCAAGATGTCCAACGGCGACCTCGGCATCTGGGATGCCGCCCTCTATGACTACGCCTCTGTCTACGGCACCGCCTTCGATCTCGACAAGGCCGACAGGTTGCTGCACGGCGAGGCCATGATGACCCACGCGATGCTCTTCACCGGTGTGGACGTCGTGGACGGGAAGCCGCGCAAGTGGCGGGTCGAGAACAGCTGGGGCGACGAGAAGGCCGACTCCGGGTTCTTCACCATGAACGACTCGTGGTTTGCCGAGCACGTCTTCGAGATCGCCGTGCGCCGCACCAAGCTCCCGCAGGAGCTGCAGGACGCACTCGACGCCGAACCGATCGTGCTCCCGGCCTGGGACCCCATGGGCGCCTTGGCCGGCTGACCCTGCCGGCGCGCGTGGTGCCGGTCACCGGAGCCGGGACCAAAGTCTCGGATACGGGACGAAACCCCGGGTTCTCCCCCTATCGCAGGTCAGGTGGGCAGGAGTCTGATGGCATCCATGTCCACCAAGGAAACTCGGATGGGCCGCGCTCACGCGAGCGCGGCACCCGACCAGACGGCCCCCACCAGAACCCTGCGCGTGGAGCGCCGTTCCATCGACGTCGTGCCCGACGACGAGCGCCACGGCTCGCCATGGAGCCAGTTCACCCTGTGGTTCGGCGCCAACATGCAGATCACCGCCATCGTCGATGGTGCCCTGGCGGTGGTCTTCGGTGCCGATGCGCTGTGGGCGATCATCGGACTGCTCATCGGCAATGTCCTGGGCGGCGTCGTCATGGCCCTGCACTCCGCGCAGGGACCCCGTCTGGGCCTGCCCCAGATGATCTCGAGCCGCGCACAGTTCGGGGTCTACGGCGCCGTCGTCCCTCTCGTGCTGGTCATCCTGCTCTACCTGGGGTTCGCCGCGACCGGTGCCGTGCTCGCGGGTCAGGCCGTCAACGCCCTGCTGCACGTCGACGCGACCTGGGTCGGCATCATCGTCTTCGGGGCCCTCACCGCCGTCATCGCGACGCTGGGCTACCGGCTGATCCACATCATCGGGCGGATCTCGACCGTCGTGGGCACCCTCGGGTTCATCTACCTCGCGATCCGTCTCTTCACCGTCCACGACGTCGGCAGCGCCGTGAACGTCAACCGTTCGAGATGGCGACGTTCTTGCTGGCCATCTCCCTCAGCGCGGGCTGGCAGCTGACCTACGGGCCCTACGTCGCCGACTACTCCCGCTACCTTCCGCGGACCACGACGGAACGCAAGGTGTTCACGACCACCTGGCTGGGCAGCGTGATCGGCTCACAGTGGTCGATGACCTTCGGCGCCCTGGTCGCCGCCGTTGCCGGCGACGCCTTTCTCAGCGAACAGGTGGAGTGGCTGGGCGGCCTCGCCGGGCCCGCCGCCATTGCCTTCCTGATCTACCTGGTGATCCTCGTCGGCAAGCTGACCGTCAACTGCCTCAACGCGTATGGCGGCTTCATGTCCTCCGTCACGACCGTCACCGCGTTCACCGGCGGACGTGGCATCTCGCCCCGGCGGCGCTCACTGCTGATCACGGTCTTCGTCACCATCTCGGTGCTGATCGCCCTGCTGGCCTCGCAGGACTTCCTCGACAACTTCAAGAACTTCGTCCTGACCCTGCTCATGGTGTTCACGCCGTGGAGCGCCATCAACCTGACCGACTACTACCTCATCTCCAAGGAACGCGTCGACGTGCCGGCGCTCTACGACCCGAAGGGCCGGTATGGCGGGTGGAACGTCGGCGCGCTGGTCGCCTACGGCGTCGGCATCGTCGCGCAGATCCCCTTCCTCGCCCAGACGCTCTACACCGGCCCGGTCACCAAGGCCCTTGACGGCGCGGACATCTCGTGGATCGTGGGCCTGGTCGTGACGGTGGTCGTCTACCTGCCGATCGCGAGACGGACGGCCAACCCTCCGGCGGAGATGATCTACCCGGCCGACCTGGAGGAGCTCGACATGAGGAAACCCGCCCTGACCCCCTGACTCGTGGTCGCCCCGCCTCGCTGCCGGCCGGATCGCAGCGGGGTGGCTCGTCCGCCGACTCACTCCTTCACAGCGCCCGAGAGCATCCCCTCGATGAACTTGCGTTGCAGCGCGATGTAGACGAGGACGACGGGAAGCGCCACGAGCACGGCACCTGCTGCGAGCAACGAGATGTCCGAGGAGTGCTGACCCTGGAAGAAGACCAGGCCGAGCGGGACGGTGCGCCGCGACTCCGAGGTCACCATGACCAGCGCTAGCAGGAACTCGTTCCACGTCCACATGAACGTGATCACCACCATCGTGGTGATGGCCGGCCTGCCGACCGGCACGAGGACCCGCCACAACGTCGTCCAGCTCGAGCAGCCGTCGATCCGGGCCGCCTCCACCATGCTGCGCGATGCCCCCAGGAAGTACGTCCGCATCCAGAACGTGCCGAAGGCGATCGACTGTGCGGTCTGGGGCAGGATGAGCGCCCAGTAGGTGTCGGTCAACCCCGCTCCGCGCAGGTCGTAGTAGAGCGGGATGACCAGCGCCTCCTCCGGCAGCGTCAGCCCGATCAGGAACACGTAGAAGAGCATCGTGGAGCCGGGGAAGCGCATCGTGCCGAAGGCATAGGCCGCGAGCGTGGACAGCGCCGCCGACGCGACCACCACAACCACGGTCACCAGCACCGAGGAGCGCAGGTAGGCCCCGAAGTGGCCACGCTGCCAGGCGTCGACGAAGTTGCTCCAGTGCAGGCCGTCCGGGAGCGAGAAGCCCGTGTTGAGGGATGCCTGGCTCGCGAGGGCGGTCGAGAGGATCCCGAGGACCGGCACGAGCGCGATGACGGTGAAGAACACCAGGATCGCGTAGGTGACCACCCTGTCGGTGCGTGAGGTGATCACCGGCGCCCCTCGATCAGCCGCGACACGACCACGGTCACGACGAAGATGAGGATGGCGAGCGCGATGCCGATCGCCGCGGCACCGCCGACCTGTCCCACTTCGAAGGCCCGGTGGTAGACCTCGTAGGCCGGGACGCTGGTCGCGTCACCGGGCCCTCCACCGGTCGTGACGTAGATGAGGTCGAAGTTGCGCAACCCGGCGACGATCGTGAGGGTCGCGGCGACCGCGATCTGGGGACGCAGCTCCGGCAGGGTCACCGCGAAGAACTCCCGCACCGCCCCCGCGCCGTCGAGCCGGGCCGCCTCGTAGAGCTCGCGCGGAATCCGCTGGCAGCCGGCGAGGAACAGCACCATGCACAGGCCGAACTCGACCCAGGTGCCGACGATGCCGACGGCGGGCAGCGCGAAGGTGAAGTCGCCCAGCCAGGGACGGGTGATGCCGCCCAGCCCGACGGCGCTCAGGCCCGCGTTGAAGAGCCCGTCGGGGGCGAAGATCCACCGCCACGCCAGCGCCACCACGACCATCGCCAGGACCTGCGGCAGGAAGAGCACGGTGCGGAAGAACGTCATACCGCGAATCCGCATGCGCGACAGGGTCGCAGCGATGAGTAACCCGATCACGATCGGCAGCAGTGCATAGAAGAGCAGCAGAATCAGGGCATGCACGAACGGGCCGCGCAGGCTCGGATCGGTGAACAGGGCCGTGTAGTTGTCGAGCCCGACCCAGGTGGCCGGCGTCAGCCCGTCCCAGTTGAACAGTGAGTACCAGATCGACTGGAAGAAGGGCACCAGGATGAACAGCGAGAAGACGGCGAGCGCCGGGAGGATATAGAGATACCCGACGGCCCGCGGCTCACCCGGCGCCCGGCGTGCGTAGAGGCTGCGCAGGCGGCCGAGCCGGGACCGCGAACGGACCACCGGCTCGGAACGCTGCGCCTCGCGGACCGCCTGCGTCATCCGACCGCCCTACTTCTGGTGGAACTTCTGGTAGTCGGCCTGCAGCGTCTGGGTGAACTGCTCCGGCGTGGTCTGCCCGCCGATCAGGCTCTGCAGGGAGGCGGTGATGGTGTCATAGAAGGTCGGCGTGGAGTAGTCGAGGTAGGGCACCAGACCGTCGACCTTGCTGAGGTCCTTCCAGCCGGCGACCATCTGCCCCTCGGGGCTGTCCGCCGGGAGCGCGTCGGCCGCCTTGCCGGGCACGGCGGGCAGGTTGCCGGTCTGGGTCATGACGTCGTCGGCGTGCGCGTTGGTGATGAAGTCGAGGTAGGCCGCCGCGACGTCCGGGTGCTGCGACTTGCTGGTGACGGCGAAGGCCAGGCTCTCACCCCCGGTCGTGGTCGGCTCTCCGCCCGCTTGGGCCGGCGGGGGCAGCATCAGGCCGAGGTTCTTGCCCATCGGCTTCTTCAGCACGGCGGCCTGCCAGGTGCCGGTGATCAGGTAGACCCCGGTGCCGTCCGCGAACTTCTTGGACGCATCGTCATATCCGAGCCCGTTGGCGCCCTTGGTGAAGTAACCCTTCTGCGCCCAGTCCTGCAGGATCTTGGCCGCCTTCACGGTCGCGGAGTCGGTCCATTTGGCATTGCCGGTGCCGAAGACCAGATTGCGGACATCCTGCTTGCCTGCCGTCTGCGCCTGGATCACCCCGAAGGTGTGGATGGCCGGCCACTTGTCGAGGTTGCCGAACTCGATCGGCGTCTGACCCTTGGCCTTGATCTTCGGCAGTTGGGCGGCGAAGTCCGACCACGTCTTCGGCGGGGTCAACCCGAGTGACTTGAGCTTGGACTTGTTGTAGTAGACGGTGATGTACTCGCCCATCTGTGAGATGCCGTAGAGCTTGCCCTCACCGAAGTGCTGGAAGTCGTCGCTGACCCGGTTGAGGTCGAGCAACGTCTTGGGGTAGCGCTGCTCCCAGCCGTAGAGCTTGGCGTACTTGTCGAGGGGCACGAGTTGCCCGGCCTTCACGAAGGTGACCATGTCGGGGTAACCCTGGTTGGCCTCGACGACGTCGGGCGGGTTCTTGCCGGAGAGTGCGAGCCGGAGCGTGGTCTTGAGGTCGGAGAAGCTCTTGGACGTCCGGTTGATCGTGACGTTGGGGTACTTCTCCTGGAACTCCTTGTTGAGCTGGGTCATCTCGGCGTTCTGGCCGCCCCTCACCTCCTGGTCCCACACGTTGAGCGTGACCTTGCCGCCCTTCGCCGGGTTGGTCGCCACGCTCGCCTTCGGCTGGCCGGTGTTGGTCGCCGGCGAGTTGTCGGACGAGCCGGGCGCCGAGCAGCCCGCCGCCACCAGCGAGGTGCTCACCAGCGCGAGCGTGACGAGGGCGCCGAGTCGGCGTCGGGGATGGGACATGGTGGTCTCCTTCGGTCAGCGTCCGCGCCGAGCGGGGCGGGCAGGGTCGGTCGGTGGCTTCTCCAGCGGCGCCGCCCAGGGCGGGTCGTGGTGGGCGCCCCGTGCGAGGCCGACGTCGGAGAACCGGGCGATCGTCGCAGCCGCGCGGCGCACGCCGCTGATCGGCCCCACCGGGAGCAGGTCGTCCAGGAATCCGTAACGGCGGACCAAGGACGTGTGATAGGCGTCCTGGCCGCCCTTGTCGCGTATGCCGTGCCACCAGTCGGCGAGGTCGCCCCAGCCAGGTGCGGCGAGTGACCCGCCGAACTGTTGCACGGCCAGGGCGGAGCAGGCCGTCGCGAAAGCCAACCGGTGCTCCAGGGGCCAGCCGGACAGCGTGCCGAGCACGACACCGGCACCGAAGACGTCCCCGGCTCCGGTCGGGTCGAGCGCCGGCACCCGCAGGGCGGGGGCGTGCGCTTCCTCGCCGGTCGTGGAGTCGATCGCGACGGCGCCGTTCGCGCCGTCGGTGACCACGGCGAGCGGAACCTTGTCGGCGAGGACGTAGAGGGCGTCCCGGACGCTGTCGGTGTGGGTGTAGGCCATCGCCTCGGCGGCGTTGGGCAGGAACGCATGGCAGTGGCCCAGCTGGTCGAGGACGGCTGGCGACCACGTGCCGGTGGCGTCCCACCCGACGTCCGCGAAGACCAGGGCTCCCTCCTCGGCTGCCCGCGCCGCCCAGGCCTCATCGTGGTCGGCCCCGACGAGCTCGTCGGCGGTGAGGTCGACCATGACCGCACGTGATGGCGGCGGCTTGCCGATCATCTCGCTGGGGGGCACCGGTGCCGCGTGCCCGTGGGAGACCATGCTGCGGTCGCCCTGGGTCGCCATCGACACCGTGACCGGTGAGTGCCAGTGCTCGAATCGCTCAGAATGAGAGAGGTCGACGCCTTCCTGCTCGGACAAGGTGCGCCAGCAGAACTCGCCGTAGTCGTCGTCGCCGAAGGCGGCCGCGAGAGACGTCCGGAGCCCGAGCCGGCTGGTGGCGATGGCCAGGTTGGCGATACCTCCGGGACACGATCCCATCCCCTGGGCCCAGACCTCGGTGCCGTTGGAGGGCAGCGCGGCCAGCCCGGTGAAGATGATGTCGAGGAACACCGTGCCGTGCAGGAAGACATCGAACTCCGCGCCGGGGTCGGCGAGGACGGGCGAGCCGTCGGTGTCTTCGAGCATCTGCGGGAGACCTTCCTTCCGCTCCTGGCTGGGCGTCGCGACTTCTCCGAGGTTAGCTGTCGGCGGCTGCGCAGAACAAGGCCTTACCGCGCAATGCTGCGCATTTCTGCGCGTCTCTGTTGCTACGGTGGAGGCATGTTGCCCCACCAGCGCCACGTCGAGATCGTGCGGCGGTTGCGGGGCGAGGGCGTCGTGGCGGTCCACGAGCTGGCGGCTGCCCTGGGGGTCACCGCGTCGACGGTCCGCCGCGACCTGGCCCGCCTGGACGAGCGTGGTTCCGTCCGCCGTGTGCACGGTGGGGCGTGCCTGCCGGACGACGCGGACGACGACCGGCCGTTCGAGGTCGTGATGCGGTCGGACGCCCCCGACAAGGACGCCGTGGCGCGGGCTGCGGCCGAGCTGGTGGCCGACCACGAGGTCGTGCTGCTCGACATCGGCACCACGGCCGCGAGCCTGGCCCGCCGGCTGCGCGGCAGGCAGATCACCGTAGCCACCTCGAGCCTCGCGGTCCTCGATGTCCTGCGGGACGATCCGGTGGTCGAGCTCATGCTGCTCGGTGGGATGGTGCGCCGCCCCTACCTGTCGATGGTGGGGGTGCTCACGGAGGACGCGCTCGCCCAGGTCCGGGCGGACCGCGCCTTCCTCGGCACGAGCGGCGTGCGGGACGACGGGGCCGTGCTCGACAGCACCAGCGTCGAGGTCCCGGTGAAGCGGGCCATGATGCGGGCTGCCGAGCAGGTCGTTCTCCTGGCCGACCGGCACAAGTTTCCCGGCACGGGGGCGCTGCGGGTGTGCGACGTGGGCGACATCGACGTCCTCGTGACCAATGAAGGAGCCGACGAGAGGTCGTTGCGCGCGTGCGCGCGCGCCGGTGTGGAGGTACGACTGTCATGAAGCTGACCATCCTGGGAGGCGGCGGGTTCCGGGTTCCGTTGGTCTACGGCGCCCTGCTGGGCGACACGTCGGAGCAGCGAATCCGCGACGTTGCCCTGTACGACGTGGATCCGGTTCGGCTCGAAGCGATCTCCCACGTGCTGGCCCAGATGGCGCAGGGCCACGAAACGGCGCCGACGGTGACGACCAGCACCGACCTGGACGAGTCGCTACGCGACGCACGCTTCGTCTTCTCCGCGATCCGCGTGGGCGGCCTCAGGGCGCGCACCGCGGACGAACGGGTCGCCCTCGAGCTCGGCGTGCTCGGCCAGGAGACGACCGGGCCGGGCGGAATCGCCTACGGGTTACGCACGATTCCGGTGGCTCTCAACGTCGCCGAGCGGGTTGCCGCGGTCTGCCCGTCGGCCTGGGTGATCAACTTCACCAACCCCGCCGGCATGATCACCGAGGCGATGCAGGCAGTCCTCGGTGACCGGGTGGTCGGCATCTGCGACTCCCCCCTCGGTCTCGGTCGGCGCGCCGCGCGCGCCCTGCACCTCGACCCATCCCGCACCTCGTTCGACTACGTCGGGCTCAACCACCTCGGCTGGCTGCGACGACTCATGTATGACGGACACGACCAGTTGCCGAGGCTGCTCGCCGACGGGGATGCGCTGGGCCGGCTCGAGGAGGGGCAGCTCTTCGGCGCCGAGTGGATCCAGTCGCTGGGCATGCTTCCCAACGAGTACCTCTACTACTACTACTTCACGCGCGAGGCGGTCTCGGCGATCCGTGGTGGGCCGCAGACGCGTGGCGAGTACCTGTTGCAGCAGCAGGAAGACTTCTACGCACGCGTCGCGACGGATCCGGACCTCGCTCGCCAGGAGTGGGACCGCGTGCGGCGCGAGCGCAACGCGACCTACATGTCCGACGTCCACGACGAGGAGGACGAGCGCGACCCGGCGGACGTCGAGGGAGGCGGTTACGAGGGGGTGGCTCTGGCCCTGATGGCGGCCATCGCCCGAGGCGAGTCGACCACGATGATCCTCAACGTCCGCAACGGTTCCAGCGTGCCGGGCCTGCCCGGTGACGCCGTGGTCGAGGTGCCGTGCGCGGTGGGTTCGTTCGCGCCCCGCCCGCTGGCGACGGCGCCCCTGGGCCTTCCAGAGCTCGGGCTGGTGCAACAGGTCAAGGCGGCCGAACGACTGACCATCGAGGCGGCCCGCACGGGATCGGCCAAGGTGGCCGTCCGGGCCTTCGCCACACATCCCCTGGTGGACTCGGTGGGCACGGCCCGCGTGCTGCTCGAGGGCTACCGGTCGAGGATTCCCGAGCTCGCGGTCCTCCGCTGACGCGCAGATCCACCCTGCTGGGCTCCCGGGACCATTGACCGCCGAGTTCTGCGGGTCTAGCGTCGGACGGTGCACATTTGAGTCATCGTGATCGAGTGCGTGGGTGGGACGACGCTGCTGACCTCGACGGGGTCCCGCTCTCGAAGGAGCAGCACATGAAGAAGACCCGTGCCCTGGGGGCTCTCGCCACCTGCGCAGCCGCAACCCTCGCCACCGCGATGACGATGCTACCGACCGCCGCCGCGAGCCCAACCTCCGCTCCCCCCGGATCCGTAGCGAAGACAACGGCGTCCGCAACGTCCTTGTCCTCGGCCGCCCACCACGGCAAAGGCTACGTCGCAGGCAAGAACACCAAGATCAACGTCATGGGCGAGTGGGCGCACCCCGACGACGACACGAGCATCATCGGGCCGTGCGGCGTCTGGCACGATCGCTTCGGCACGAAGTGCGGGATCATCATGATCACCCGCGGCGAGGGCGGCGGCAACGCGGTCGGCACCGAGTCCGGGCCTGACCTCGGCCTGCGCCGCGAGAACGAGGACCGCGTCGCCCACTACCGCTCCGGCACGATCGACATCTACAACGTTGACCGGGTGGACTTCTTCTACAACCAGAGCGCGCCGCTCACCCGCTCCATCTGGGACGAGCACGAGACCCTGCGCCGCGTCACCCGGATCATCCGCACGACCCAGCCCGACGTCTACGTGGGCTTCACCCCCACCCTGGCCGCCGGTCACGGCAACCACCAGGACGCGGGCCGGCTGATCTGGGAGGGCATGCAGGCCGCCGCGGACCCGACGATGTTCCCCGACCAGCTGCGTGGTCCGCACGCCCTGGCCACCTGGCAGGTCAAGAAGGTCTTCTCCGGCGGCAGCACGGCCGGCACCGGCGGCACGACGACCAGCGCCGACTGCACGCAGGGCTTCACGCCGACCCCGGGTCAGAACCTCGACACGGTGACCGGCGTGTGGACCGGCTACGACTCGCCATACCTCTGGCCGCAGGGCAACCTGCAGGGCCAGCCGGCGGGATCGGCCAAGATCTGGCAGCAGGTCGCCGACGAGGGCCGCTCGGCCTACCCGACCCAGAGCCGGGTGATGTACCAGGGCACCTCACAGCCCGCCTGCCCGAGGTTCGGCATGACCGACGCCTTCGTGCCGTTCCAGCCCAACACGTCACCGGACGGATCGCCCAACCCACTCGCCGGCAGGGACGACGCGATCCTGCTCGGCGCCACGAAGCAGGATCCTGGCGGTCTGCCGCTCGGCACGCTCGAGCACCTGACGTTCTCCCGCTTCTACAACGTCCCGGGTGTCCCCTTCCAGGCGACCCTGCACGTGAAAGCGCCTGCCCACCAGTCGATCCCGCGCAGCACGGTGTCGCTCACCGTGCCGGACGGCTGGTCCGTGGACGGACCCAAGCACCTCAATCGGGTCACCCACCGGCGTGAGTCCACCGTGACCTTCACGGTGACTCCGGGAGCCGGCGCCACGGTGGAACAGAACGCCAAGATCTCCGCCCTGCTGCGCACCACGCACCAGCGCAGCGGCTACACCGACAACGTGGTGCGCGTCGTCTCGCCTGCCGAGGGTCGGTTCCAGCGCTGGGGCAAGTGGGCCGAGTACGACCAGTGGCTGGAGCAGACCGCGCCCGAGGCTCGGCGCCTGGGTCGGTCCGACGCCGTGACCACGATCGGGCTCGGTGAGAGCGCCGACGTCCCGGTCGTGGTGCACAACTGGTCGGACACCCCGCAGAGCGGCGAGGTCTCGCTCGACCTGCCCTCCGGCCTCACCGCCGACACGACCTCCACGTCATACGGCCCGCTTGCCCCGGGGGCCGACACCACAGTGACGTTCAGGCTGACGAGCACCGCCAGCACGCTGCCCGACGGCCAGCTGTATGACGTGCCGATCACCACGTCATTCAGTGCACCGGCCGGCACCGGCAGCGAGACCTTGAGCGTGTCGGTCGTGCCGGACACCGCGATCCCGCAGGCGAGTTCGGTGCCGACCGTCGACGCCAAGCCCGATCCAGGCGAGTACCCCGGCCCCAAGCTCGACATCGGCCGGATCTGGCAGGGTGACCGATACTGCACCGGCGGCACGGCCGACTGCGGGGTCTCCGGCACCGGCGACCCGGACAGCGACTACGCCCAGGTCAGTCGGGCCGACGACGCGCTCTACTTCTTCGTGCACATCCGCGACGACTACCAGTCGTATGCCGTGACGCCGCGTGAGTGCGTGGCGCACTGGCTCGCCGACTCGGTGGAGTTCCAGATCGACCCACGGGGCAACGCATCCCAGGTCAACATGGACACGGCCAACACCTTCAAGCTCGGCGTCTTCCCTTACACCAACGACCCGTCGAACTCCAACGGCAACGGCGTCAACGGCCCGTGCTGGGAGCGCGATGCGGACAACCACCAGGGGTACTCGACCGGCCCGTTGGCGGACACGGTCGCGGACGCCCCGAACGCACCCGGGGTCGAGGTCGCCTCATCGGCCACCTGGGTCGGGGACAACCAGACGACGACCGACCACGCCTACACAGGCGGCGGCTACGACCTGGAGGTCAAGATCCCGATGGCCGACCTGCCGGCGGCCGTCGACCCGGCCCACATGGGGCTGAACATCACGCCCTACGACAACGACGACACGGCGGCGGCCGGCACGACGACCCTGCGGCACATCGACAACAGCACCCGCCTCGGGTGGTCGGCCTTCGGCAGCGTGCAGTCCGACCCGTACCGATGGGGACAGGCGACCGTCGAGGGCTACACCCCACCGCCGGGACGAGCGACCACTCCCCCCGCGCCGATCCTCGGGCACCCGAACCTGGATGGGGTGAACTCGCCCCAGACGATCTGGCAGTCCGCACGTGACGGCGTGCCGATCGCGGGCCGGACCCCGGCGCCAGCAGGCGACCGGATCACCTGGGTGGGCAAGCCGGTGCTGACCTCCGACGGTGCACGGATCGCCTTCACCGCCACCGGGCCGGGCAGCGCCCACCTCTTCCTGTGGACCGGCGCCGTGGGCCAGATCCCCGTCTACCTGACGAGCTGCCCGAAGGCCGCCGACCCGCCGCCGGACTGGGGGCTCACCCCCTGCTCGGTCACCGACGGAGGCATCCCCCCGTGGTCGCCCGACATGAGCGGGCGAGTGCTCGGCGACGCGATCGTGACGGTGCACGGCGGTCGCCAGCACATCACGATCCCTCTGGGCAGCGCGGCACGGAGCAAGCTGGCTCACGGCGGCCGGGCGCTGATGTCCTTCGAGACGGCTGCGGGTGCGGTGCAGGCCTTCGACGTCGCTGCCCGACGCTGACAGCACTCAGGCCGCTCCGGCGACACCTGCGCCTCGTCCGACGTATCTGGGCGGAGCCGACCCACTCCTGAACCACTGAACCGGCGGCACCGGGCAACCTGCTCGGTGCCGTTCGGTCGTGCCCGGCGGGGGGAGGCCGTCCTGGAAGAGCCAGCGGCCTCGTCTGCTCCAGGAAGCTCGCGGTTGCCAACGTCCGGCGGTGGCCGGACGTCTCAAGTACGGAAGCAGGAGATACCGCTTCCAGCCTCTCGGGGAGGTCATTCGATGACACACACCATCCGCAGCCGATCTGCCGCAGCAGCACTCACCGCCGCAGCCGGTCTCGCGCTCGCCGTCACAGCCGGAGCACCGGCGCAGGCGGCACTTGTCGCGCAGTCGCCGACCGGATCCAGCATCCACGCGAGTCAGGTGACCGCCGTCAGCGCCACCACGTATGCCGACCGGCTGGTCCGGGCGTGGGGCCGTGGCGATTACTCGGCCACGCGCTACTACGCCACCGCCGCCGTGACCGACAAGCTGTTCGACCAGGCCGATCCGGGCGGTATCCACTGGCGGCGGACCCGCGTGGAAGGAACGGCGGGCACCATCTACGCCACCTACCGCGACGAGGCTCGCGGCGGCACCCTCACGGTGGGCGTGAGCGACATCGCGCTGCATGACGGCAACCCGGCCCACTCCGTCTACACCGCGCTGTTCGAGGACGAGCCGGCCTCCCTGGGCGCGGTGGCGTGGGCCGACCACCTGGTGCGCGCCTGGGGTCGTGGCGACCACTGGACAGCGTCCTACTACGCCACACCCGACGTCCTCTCCCAGTTGTTCGGTTATGCGAATCCCGGTGGCTCGCACTGGGACCGGGTCAGCGCCCAGGGTGCGGCAGGCACCATCTTCGTGACCTACCGCAACACGGCCACCGGCGCGCACCTGACACTCGGCGTCAGCGACGTGGTCCTGGGTGAGGGCGGTGCCCACGCGGCATACACCCTGCGCTTCTGACCCACCTAAGTGGGAATCTTCGTGAGGTTCCGGCCCTTGGCCTCAAGGGGTGACTGCAACACCTGGCGTTGAGAGGTGTGCAGATGAGTGCTCGTCGGGGTAGTCCGCGGTTGCCGGTTGAGGTGGAGTATCGGTTCTGGGCTCAGGTCCGCGATTGCCTGACGGTTGAGCAGGCCGCGGTGGTGGTGGGCGTGTCGGCGACCAAGGGGCGGGCCTGGTTTCGAGATCGTGGCGGGGTGATGCCATCGGCGGATGCGGGACGACGCAAGCGATGTTT
>NZ_SWMA01000013.1:0-97085 GCF_005222685.1 Segeticoccus rhizosphaerae | reverse complement strand
GGCTTCAGCAGTGCTCACCCACCGGCGGACTCGGACACCACTCTGGCCGAAACCTCGGCGATGCGCCCCCATTAGGCATCTGACCGGTCGGCTGCGCTGTCGTTAGGCTGCGCTGTCGTTAGGCTGCACGCGTGCTCCCCAACATCAGTGCCGTTCGCTACGTGACTCCGCTGCGCGAGGGCGGTTCCCTGCCCGGCATCGTCGAGGCCGATGACGACGGCACGTACGTGCTGAAGTTCCGCGGCGCCGGACAGGGCCTCAAGGTCCTCGTGGCCGAGGTCGTCGTGGGTGAGCTGGCTCGCGCCCTCGGCATCGCAGTCCCCGAGATGCGCGCCATCACCCTCCCCGACCAGATCGCGCGCTACGAGCCCGACGAGGAGGTCCAGGACCTGCTCACCGCAAGCGTCGGCCTCAACCTGGGCATGGACTTCCTGCCGGGATCGTTCGGCTACGACGGATCGCTCCCGCCGACGCCCGCCGAGGCCTCTGCCATCGTGTGGCTCGATGCGTTCACCGCCAACGTCGACCGCACCTGGAGCAACCCCAACCTCCTGGTCTGGCACGGCAGGACCTACTGCATCGACCACGGCGCCGCCCTGTACTTCCATCACTCGTGGCCCCGGTTCGGTTCCCGCCCGGGGCGATTCGCGTCGCAACCGTTCGACCCTGCCAAGCACGTACTGCTCGACGTCGCCGAGGACGTGGTCGCGGCGCACGACCGGCTCTCGACGAGGGTCGACGACCGACTGCTTGCCGAGGTGCTCGACCTGGTGCCAGACGAGTGGCTCGAAGAGGCGCCCGGTCTGCCTTCCCCGGATGCCGTGCGGACGGCATACGTCGCGAATCTGCAGGCCCGGCTGGCCCACCCGGCCGCCTGGCTCCCGGGAGGTGGGCATCGATGAGCAAGCTGCTGGGTTACCAGTACGTCGTGCTGAGGTGCGTCGCGCGGCCGGAGCGCGAGGAGTTCGTCAACGTGGGAGTCGTGCTCTACAGCCAGCGCGGTGAGTTCCTCGACGTCGCGTTCGAGGTCGACGAGACCCGCCTGAGGGCCCTCTCCCCCGCCCTCGACGTGCCGGCCCTGCAGCGATCGCTCGAGGCCGTCCGTGCGGCCTGCCGTGGCGAAGGACGGCCGCACCTCTCCTCACTCGGCCAGCGCTTCGGCTGGCTCAGTGCCCCGCGCAGCACCGTCGTGCAGCCCGGACCGGTCCATGGTGGCGTCACCAGCGATCCGGGGGCCGAGCTCCGGCGGCTGCTGGCCTCGTTCGTCGGGTGACGGCAGGGGGCGGTGGCCGACTCACCGCCCGGGTCGTAGCCTCGGAGCATGAACCTCGAGCGACCGACTGCCCCGGACCCGTACGAGCTGCTGCCGCGGGTCCCCGACCTCGATGTCACCAGCGAGTCCTTCGCCGACGGGGACACCCTCCCCGACGAACAGGTCTACGACGACTGGGGCTTCCACGGCGGCAACGTCTCACCGCAGCTGTCCTGGTCAGGGGCGCCCGACGGCACCCGCTCCTACGCGGTGACCTGCTTCGACCCAGATGCCCCCACGCCGTCGGGCTTCTGGCACTGGCTCCTGGTCAACGTGCCGGTGGACGTCACCTCACTACCCGCCGGCTACGGCTCCGTCGACGCCGAGTTGCCAGAAGGGGTCCGTCAGATCGCGAACGACTTCGGCACCGAGGCGTATGGCGGTGCTGCACCCCCCGCGGGTGACCGCCCGCACCGCTACATGTTCGCGGTCCATGCCCTCGACACCGACGACCTCGGCCTCGGCGAGCGCGCCAGCGCCGCCGTGACCGCGTTCAACCTCGGCGCGCACACGGTGGCCCGGGGCGTGCTGACCGCCATGTACGCGGCACCGTCCGCGTGAGCGGCCTGCACTTTCGCCCGGTCCTCGACCACCTCGACCTGCTCGCGCGGCCCGTCGCGGAGGCGCTGACGGCGTGGCCGGGCAGTGAGCACGTCGAGGTGGCCGAGATCGACCCCGCCGTCTCGGACACCGCTGCCTTCGTGGAGGCGACCGGCATCTCGTTGTCCGACTCGGCGAACTGTGTCGTGGTGGGTGGCCGCCGGGGTGAGCTCGAGCGGGTCGCCGCCTGCCTCCTGTTGGCCACGACCCGGGCGAACGTCAACAGCGTGGTGCGCAAACGCCTCGATGCCCGCCGCGCGAGCTTCCTGTCGATGGACACGGCAGTCGAGCGCACCGGGATGGAGTATGGGGGGATCACCCCGATCGGCCTGCCCGACGACTGGCCAGTCCTGGTGGATTCCGCTGTCCTGGAACGAGAGTCGATCGTCGTCGGAGCCGGGGTGCGGGGCGCCAAACTGCGTCTACCGGGTGCCTTGGCAGCCGAGCTGCCGGGTGCCGAGGTCGTCGAGGGACTCGCAACCTGACCGTCAGTAGGGCACGCGCCGCCGCGCCGGGGCCAACGCCCACATGGCGACCGCGCTCGCGGCGGCAACGTTGAGTGAGTCCACTCCCCCGGACATCGGGATCTCGACGACGACGTCGGCACTGTCCAGCGTCCGCGCCGACAGACCGTCGCCCTCGGTGCCCAGCACGAGGGCCAGCCGGTCGGGCGGGTCGGCAGCCAGGTCGTCCAGGCTGACCGCATCGTCCGCCAGGGCCAGGGCAGCCACGACGAAGCCGTTGTCGCGCAACAGGTTCACCCCTGCAGGCCACGGGTCGATCCGTGTCCAGGGCACCTGGAAGACCGTGCCCATCGAGACTCGCACGCTGCGGCGGTAGAGGGGGTCGGCACACCGAGGAGTCACGAGCACCGCGTCCACCCCGAGCGCGGCAGCCGAACGAAACACGGCACCGACGTTGGTGTGGTCGACGATGTCCTCCAGCACCATGACCCGTCGCGCGTCCCGCAGGAGCTCCACCGGGTTGCGCGGCTGGGGACGCTGCATCGACGCCAGCGCCCCACGGTGGAGGTGGAATCCGGTCATCGCCTCGATGACGTCGCGCTCGCCCACGTAGACCGGTATGCCGTCCCGCTCGGCCTGCTGGACCAGGTCACCGAGGTCGGTCAGCCACCGTCGAGCCATGAGGTAGGACCTGGGACGATGCCCAGCCGCGAGGGCTCGTCGGATCACCTTCTCGCTCTCGGCGAGGTAGAGGCCGCGCTCCGGTTCGAGCCGGCGACGCAGCGCGACGTCGGTCAGGCCCACATAGTCCTGGATCCTGGGGTCCTGCGGGTCCTCGATCGGTGTCACCACGCAGGCAAGGCTATGCCGTCGCAACCTTGGTGCGCGGGGTGATGCGGTCGACCATGGTGGTGACGAAGCGCCCGGTGCGCTCGACGACGGCCCGCAGGGCGGGGGCGACGGCGTCCGCGGTCTCCAGCAGGACCCGCCTCGGTGACCGTCGTCGTGACGATGGCGACCTCGGGGTCGCGCACGTAGGCGAGCCAGGCCTCGTGGCCGGAGGACGGATGGACCGCCGAGACGCTGCCCAGCACGGCGAAGTTGTCGCCGTCACGGTCGAGGGTCACCAACGTGTAGAGGCCGTCCTGCGGCGCGAGCGCGTCGGCCAGCTCCGTGCGCCGGCCGGTGAAGGCGGTGATGCCCCAGCTGGCGGCATCCGGCGCGCGGTCGGTGTACCAGCGGCAGACGCTTCCCAATGCTCAGGTCTGCCTCGTGCGCGGCACGCTCCGCCGCGGCCAGCACGTCCCGCACGGGGCGCAGGACCGACGGCCACACCCTCGGGTCCAGGTCGTCCACGTTGGTCTCGAGCAGGACCTCGTCATGCTCCCCCTCCGGGAACGGCTCCGCCCCGGCGGCGCCCTCCGCCGGAGGCCGCCCCAGGACCACCCTCGTGACGTTGGGACGACCCTGCACGTCCTTGGTGCCCCCCACGCCGACGGCGCCCACCTTTAGCCGGGGAAGGTCGTCATGACTGGCGCAGAGCACGGTGAGCAGGGGCCATCCCCGTCGGGGTGGTGAGCTCGCCCTTGCCCCCGCCGCAGACCGCGCGCCCGCGAGACAGCTCCAGCACGGCAGGCACCGGCACGGGCAGGTCGCCGTGGGCCGCCCGGACCCGCCCAGCGCCCAACGCCACCGTGCTCGCCGTGAACGTCGCGACCCCCAGGTCCTCGAGCGCGGCGCAGACGCCCACCACGTCGGCGATCGAGTCAAGCGCACCGACCTCGTGGAAGTGGACGTCGGCCTGGTCCGTGCCGTGGACCCGTGCCTCTGCGGCGGCGAGGGCCCCGAAGACGGCCAGGGACCTGTCGCGCACCCGGGCGGCCAGACCACTGCCCTCGAGCAGGCTCTTGATCGACCGCCAGGTGCGGTGCTCCGGGTCGACTCGACCGCCTCGACGTGGGCCTGCGTGGCGCGCTGCCCGGCGCGCGTCACCGACTCGACCCGCAGCCGAACCGCACGGGCACGACGGCGTCCACGGGCCCCTGCACCTTGGTCAGGGAAGCTCCGGCATCCAGCAGCGCGCCGAGCAGCATGTCGCCCGCCACGCCCGCCGAGGCGTCGATCCACACGTCCAGGGGCGCGCCGTCGCCACTGCCTTGGGTGGTCTGCACGACGCTCCTCAGTCGAAGAACACGATCTTGGTAATGGCGACGACGCTGATCAGCACGATGACGCTACGCAGCAGCCACGGGGGCATCTTCCGACCGATGCGGGCCCCGACATAGCCGCCGATCAGCGAGCCGACGGCGATGAGCGCGGCGACCTCCCAACGGATCTGGTCCCACGCCACGATCATGAACGTGACCGCCGCGACCAGGTTCACCACGGTGGAGAGGACGTTCTTGATCCCGTTGATCCGCTGCAGGCCGGCGCTCATGAGCACGTTCATCAACCCGACCAGCAGCACGCCCTGGGCGGCGCCGAAGTAACCGCCGTAGGCGCCGGCGAGGTAGACCCCGCCGATCAGCAGCCAGCGCCGGGTGGGCGTCTGGCGGTCGGGGTGGGCGGCCGAGGAGCGGCGCTGGATGGCCGGTCCCAGCACCACGAGCAGGGCCGCGATCGCGATGAGCACCGGCACGATGGCCTGGAAGGCGTCCGGGGGCAGCCCCAGCAGCAAGAGCGCACCGGTCACGCCCCCGGCCAGCGAGGCCGGCACCAGTTGTCGCAGCACGTGTCCCTGGCCACGCAGCTCCGCCCGGTAGCCGTAGACCCCCGAGAAGCCGCCGGCCACGAGCCCCACACTGTTGGACATGTTGGCCGCCACGGCCGGGTAGCCGAAGAACAGCAGGGTCGGGAAGGTGATCAGGGTGCCCGAGCCGACGATGACGTTGATCGTCCCGGCTGCCATGCCGGCCAGCAGGATGGCAAGGGCTTCGAGCAGGGACACCCGGTCACCCTAGCGAGGGGTGTCCGGGTGCCCGGGCACGGTCCGCACTCTGTCCGCCGGGACGGCCGTCTGCTGGTGGGTCAGCGCCGTTGGTCGCCGCGCGGCTCCTGCCCGCCCTCGTCGGCCTGGTCGCCCTCCCTCGGCACGCCGGGCTCAGTCGTGTCCGCAGGGTCGGCCGTCTCGGGCGGCACTGGCGGAGTGGGCGGCGTCGGCGGGGCCGCGGGGTCCTCCGGCGCGGACGGGATGGGAGGGGGCGGGGGCACCGCAGACGCCCCGCCGCGGCCCTTGCGGCTGAGCGGCTGGGCGTGCTCCTCGGCCTCGGCCGTGGCGCCGCGGGCCTGCGCCCGCGCCTCGGCGAGGGCCTGCGCCGGGTCCTCGAGGTTGGTGTCGTCGAACGCCGAGGGCTGCCGCTCCCCGGTGTCGACCCACTCGTCGTCATCGGCCGGGCCGTCGTAGCGGCCACCGTCGGGGGCACCGAGCGCACTGCCGATCCCCTTGAGCGCCTCGGTCAGCTCACTCGGGATGATCCACATCTTGTTGTTGTCGCCGCGGGCGAGCTGGGGCAGCACCTGGAGGTACTGGTAGGCCAGCAGGCGTTGCGTCGGCTTCCCGCGGTGGATGGCGTCGAACACCTGCTGGATGGCCCGCGACTGGCCCTGGGCCTCGAGGATGCGCGCCTGGGCGGAACCCTCGGCGGTCAGGATCGCCGACTGCTTCTCACCCTCGGCGGTCAGGATCTGGCTCTGCTTGAAGCCCTCCGCGGTGAGGATCGCCGCGCGTCGGTCACGCTCGGCGCGAGCCTGCTTCTCCATGACGTCCTGCATCGACGCGGTCGGCTCGATCGACTTGAGCTCGACCCGGCTGACCCGGATGCCCCACTTGCCGGTGGCCTCGTCGAGGACCCCGCGCAGCTGGGCGTTGATCATGTCGCGGCTGGTCAGGGTCTGCTCGAGGTCCAGCGAGCCGATCACGTTACGCAGGGTCGTAACGGTGAGCTGCTCGATGCCCTGGATGAAGTTGGCGATCTCGTAGACCGCGGACTTGGCGTCCATGACCGCGTAGTAGATGACCGTGTCGATGCTCACCACGAGGTTGTCGGAGGTGATCACCGGCTGGGGCGGGAAGGAGACGACCTGCTCGCGCAGGTCGACGTTGGCCCGCACCTTGTCCACGAAGGGGACGAGGAAGTGGATGCCCGGCGTCAGCGTGCGGGAGTAACGTCCGAGCCGCTCGATGATCAGCGAGCTCTGCTGGGGAACGATCTTGATGGTGCGCCAGATGACGATGACCGCCAGGATCAGGATGATCAGGGCGATGATCCACCCGGGGTTGAATCCACTGCTATCCATGGTTCAGCTCCGACTTCCGGCCGGCCGCGAGCGCAGTCACGATCGCGGTGGCCCCCTCGATGGAAACGACCCGGACCTCTTGCCCGGGTAGGCACTCGGTCGTCCCCGGGGCCAGACGCGCCGACCACGTCTCCCCCGACAACTGGATGCGACCGTCCTGCTCGGTCACGGTCTTGACGACGACCGCGGTGCGGCCGATCTGTCCGGCCGAGCCGATCTTGTGGTCGCCGATGGTGGCCATGAAGTGGCGCTTGAGCAGGGGCCGGACGGTGAGGACGAGCACCGCCGCCACGATCACCGCCACGACGACCTGCCAGACGAACGACAGCCCGGCCGCGGCCGCGATGCATCCTGCCAGGGCTCCCCCCGCGAGCATCAGGAACACGAAGTCGACACTAGCCGCCTCGACGGCGACCAGCGCCAGGGCCAGACCGAGCCAGGCCAGCCAACTGTTGTCATCCAGCCACGACATCTCGCCACGCTCCTCCGAGTCCAACCCTCGTGCTCAGGCTACGTCCTGAGGATGGGCACGATACGGCGGGCACGCCGCCGGCGGGCGGAAGAGTCCGGACCGAGACCTTTCGCCCCGGGCCAGGATCGCTGTCCGGTCTTGCGGGAGTGCGGGCTCACCGGGCGAGGTGCGCGCCCGTCCATCGCTCCTGGTCGCTCACGTCCTCCAGGATGTCGAGCCACTCGGGCACGTCCTGCGAGGGGTGCTCGCCGTCATCGATCTCCGCGACGAGTGTCCCGTCCTCGTGCTCGTCGATCGCGACGAGCGTGCCGTCTCGTCGGACCAGGTGACGTCTCTTGCGAAGCACTCGTGCAGGCAGGGCCACGAGTACTGCCCACTCCTGCTCGTCCAGGTAGAAGTTGGTGGAGGCGACCTCGGCCGGGCCGTCGGTCAGCCGCACCTTGTGCGCCAGCTTGCGAACGACCGTTCCGTCGCTCTCTCGCACCTCGCGCAGTCGAAGACGTGTGTTGACCAGGTAACGGTCGACGATCTCCCGGACGGCAGAGACACCGTCCGGCAGGCGTGCCAGGACGTAACGGCGCTCTCTTTCGATGACGGCGTACTTGAGCGGATCGGGCACTGCCCGACTATCCCACGCGTCGTCCCGGGCGAGTGGCCCGTTGTACCTCCCAGCCCACGGACCCAAGGCGACACCCGAACGCCCTGCCCGCCGTCGCCGCGGCTGTGCATCGCGACTCGCGCTGGCACTACCGGGGTGCGCGGACGCCATACCGGCGTGTCGTGCGGCGCGTCGGGACTTAGTGCCAGCGCGACCTGCGATTCGGCCGCCCCCGAGCGGGAACCTCAACTGGTGGTGCCGCAGGCCACCCGAGGTGCACGGTGGAGAGCTGCCGGCTCAGCCCCGGGCCCGGGCAAACCAGCGGTCACCGCGACGGTCGAGCTCGAGCGGCAGGCCGAACGTCTCCGACAGGTGCTCCTCGGTCAGGGCGAGCTCGATCGGCCCCGCGGCCACGACCCGCCCCTCCCGCAGGAGCAGGACGTCGGTGAACGAGGGTGGGATCTCCTCGACGTGGTGGGTCACGAGCACCAGGGCGGGAGCGGCGAGGTCGGCCGCGAGGTTGCCCAGGCGCGCGACCAGGTCCTCGCGACCGCCGAGGTCGAGTCCGGCTGCCGGTTCGTCCAGCAGCATCAGCTCGGGGTCGGTCATCAGGGCCCGAGCGATCTGCACCCGTTTGCGCTCGCCCTCGCTCAGGGTGTTGAACGTCCGGTCCGCGAGGTGAGCGGCGCCGAGGGCCTCGAGCAGCTCGGTGGCCCGGGCGTGGTCCAGGGAGTCGTAGTCCTCCCGCCACCGGCCGACGATGCCGTAGGAGGCCGTCACCACGACGTCTCGGACCACCTCGTCGCCGGGGATCCGCTCGGCGATGGACGAGCTCGCCAGCCCGATCCGGGGCCGCAGCTCGAAGACGTCCACGGCACCGAGCACCTCGCCCAACACCCCGGCCACGCCGCGCGTCGGGTGCATCCTTCCCGCGGCAATCTGCAGGAGGGTCGTCTTCCCGGCACCGTTGGGGCCGAGGACGACCCAACGCTCGCCCTCCTCGACCTCCCAGCTGATGTCGTCCAGCAGCGTGTTGCCGCCGCGCACCACGCTCACGCCAGCAAGTTCGAGGACGTCGCTCATGCCGGGATCCTCGCGAGGTATCGGAGGCCGGGGTCCCCAGGAGGTATCGGACTGCAGCGGAGAACCTCCCGGGGTGGCAGCGCAGCGGAGGAGAGCGGGGTCTCCGCGAAGTACCGAGCGAGGCACGAGCGAGGACTTCTTGGGGTGCTCTTCGTGGGGTGGTTCCTCATGGCGATGACCCTAGGCCACGGCTTCGGCCGACCGGCGGGCGACGCACCCGACGGCGCCTCTGCCGCAACTACGATGGCGCGGTGACGTCGCTCCCCGCCTCGGTGCGCGTGGCCCTCTGGGCGACGGCCGGGCTGGCCGGTGAGATCCCGATGCAGCAGGTCGCCGAACGCGCCCTGCCCGACGTGGACCACGTGGCCGGCGACCTCGACCGCCTGACCGTCTGGCACGACTTCGGCGAGTCCGCGGTCCTCGTGGCACTCCCCCGCCCCGGGGACCTGTCCGGTATGCCGCACGGTCCCCTCGCGCTGTCGGGCGCCGCCACCGAGGCCGGCGAGTGCGTCTTCGTCCCGGGCATCGGGGGCGCGCTCGTCCCGACCGTCGAGGACTACGGACCGGAGGGTGACGTGGGCACCCAGGTCATCTGGACGGCATACGACTGCGATCCGACCCCGATCCACCGGCTCGAGGCGGTGGCCCTCGCCGACGTGGAGCTGCGGCTGCGGGAGAGCCTGATCCACCTCACCACGAGGCTGGAGGACATCGACGCCTCACCGCTGGGTGGCCGGGTGCTTCGAGAGGCGGCGGTCGAGGGAGTGCGCGCGGGCGACTGGGCGATCCCCGAGGGGTTGCCGAGCCGGGCGCTGCGGATCATCGCGCTGGCCGCGCGGATCTCCTGGGTGGCGGAGCTCGGACTGGATCCCGAGCTGCACTCCTTCGACGGGCACTCGACCGAAGAGCGACGACGCGCGCTCCGGCAGGTCCGGGCCGCTGCCGACTCGGCGCTCGCCGAGGCCACGAACGTGGCGTGCCTCAACCTGGCCGGTCTGCGTCAGGACAGGACCGATTCGTAGACCGCCATGGTCCGGTCACCGATCGTGCCCCACGAGAAGTGCTCGACCGCCCGCCGTCTCCCGGCCAGCCCGAAGCGCCGGGCCCGGTCGGGGTCGCTGACCGCCTCCCGCAGCGCCGTCGCGAGGTCGGACACGAAGACGTCGGGATCGACGGGCACACCACTGCCGTCCTGCATCTGGTCGATCGGCACCAGCCAGCCGGTCTCGCCGTCGACGACGACCTCCGGGATGCCGCCGGTCGCGGTGGCCACCACCGCCAGCTCGCACGCCATCGCCTCGAGGTTGACGATGCCGAGCGGCTCGTAGACCGACGGGCACGCGAACACCGTTGCGGCAGAAAGCAGCGCGATCACCTCAGCCCGCGGCAACATCTCCGCGATCCAGACGACCCCGTCGCGGCTCTGCCGCAGCTGCTCGATCAGTCCCTCGACCTCGGCCTTGATCTCCGGGGTGTCCGGCGCACCGGCACACAGCACGAGCTGGACCTCGGGCGGCAGCTCGCGAGCGGCGCGCAGCAGGTAGGGCAGGCCCTTCTGCCGGGTGATGCGCCCGACGAAGGCGACCGACGGCCGGTCGGGGTCGACGCCGTGACGGTGCAGCACCTCCGGGTCCTCGGCGCGGGCCCACTGCTCCGAGTCGATGCCGTTGTGGACGACGTGCACCTTGTCGGGCTCGATCTGCGGATAGCTCTTCAGCACGTCGGTGCGCATCCCGGCGCTGACCGCGATGACGGCCGCCGCCGACTCGTAGGCCGTGCGCTCGATGAACGACGACAGGACGTAGCCGCCGCCGAGCTGTTCGGCCTTCCACGGGCGCATCGGTTCGAGGCTGTGCGCGCTGACGACGTGCGGCATACCGCCGAGCAGCGAGGCGACATGGCCGGCGAAGTTGGCATACCAGGTGTGCGAGTGCACCACGTCCGCCCCGATGCAGTCGGCGGCCATGGTGAGGTCGACCCCCATCGTCTGCAGCGCGGCGTTGGCCTCCGCCAGCTGCGGCAGCTCGCGGTAGCCGGTGGTGCCGTGCTCCTGCTGCGGCTCACCGAACGCTCGCACCCGCGCATCGACATCCCCGCGTGCACGCAGCGCGAGGACGAGCTCGGCGACGTGGACGCCGGCCCCGCCGTAGACGTTCGGTGGGTACTCCTTGGACAGGATGTCGACTCTCACGACTCGCACCGTAGCCGTCGGAAGCCGTTCCGGCGAGGTCCGCGGCCACCTGAGCGGCAGTCGCGGCCTCGGCCGGACAGTTGCGCCGGGCCGTTGCGCCGGGCCGTTGCGGCGAGGAGCATCGGACGGGTGGCATCTCTCCCACGCCGACTGGCTGCGCTGGTCTCGTTGCTCGCGGCGCTCACCGTCTGCGCCGCGTGTGCCGCGTCCGGGCCGGCCGCGTCGGCCAGCTCCGCCACGGCGGCGCCGCCCCTAGCCGGCAGCTCGTCGACCGGCCCGGCAGCGGGGAGCTCCGCCGCCTCGGCTTCGGTGGCCGCACACGTCAGCAAGCTGCTCGTGGTCGTGCTCGAGAACCACTCGAAACAGCAGGCGCTCGCCCAGATGCCCTTCCTGGCCGCGCAGGCCGATCGCTACGGCGTCGCGAGCCACTGGTATGCCGTCGCGCACCCTTCGCTGCCCAACTACCTCGAACTGGCAGGCGGCTCGACCTTCGGGGTGGCCGACGACAAGGAGCCTGCCGCACACCGGCTCAAGGGAACCTCGGTCTTCGGCCAGCTCACCGCGCACGGACACTCCGCCGCGACCTACGCCGAGAGCATGCCCACCCCGTGCTCCCAGACCAACTCGGGTCGCTACGCCGCCCGGCACAACCCGGCGGCCTACTTCGTCGATCCCCGTGAACGCGCCGCATGCCGCCGTCACGACCTCCCGGCCGGCACGACCGCTAGCGGCCCCCTGCACGACGCCGTGGTCGCGGGGCGCCTGCCGACCTACTCGCTGCTCATCCCCGACACCTGCAACGACGGGCACGACTGCCCGCTCGCGACCGCCGACGGGTGGCTGCACCGCTGGCTGCCGTTCATCGAGAACGGTGCCGACTTCAGCCGGGGTCGCCTCGCCGTCGTCGTGACGTTCGACGAGGACGACCACCACGCCGGCAACCACGTCCTGACCGTGTTCGCCGCCGCTCGGCTCCAGCACAAGATCGTGACCCGCAGGTTCACCCACTCCTCGCTGGCCGCCGCGCCGTCCCGCCTCGTGGGACTGCCTCCCCTGCGCCACGGCGCGGGCAGCCCCGACGTGCTGCGGGCCTTCGGTCTGCGCTGACGCGTTCGGCCACAACTCGGACACAAACCTCGCGCAACCGCCCCACCCGCCCTAGGGTCTGCTCATGGCGCGCACAGGTCAGACCAAGGTCCTTGCGATCGTTCTGGCAGGAGGCGAGGGCAAACGGCTGATGCCGCTCACCGCGGACCGCGCCAAACCGGCGGTCCCCTTCGGAGGCATCTACCGACTGATCGACTTCGCCCTGTCCAACGTCGTCAACTCCGGCTACCTCAAGGTCGTCGTGCTGACGCAGTACAAGTCGCACAGCCTCGACCGGCACATCACCCAGACCTGGCGGATGTCCAACATGCTCGGCAACTACGTGGCCCCGGTGCCGGCACAGCAGCGGCTGGGCAAGAACTGGTTCCTCGGCAGTGCCGACGCGATCTACCAGAGCCTCAACCTGATCGACGACGAGCAGCCGGAGTATGTCGTGGTGGTGGGCGCCGACCACGTCTACCGGATGGACTTCAGCCACATGGTCGACCAGCACATCGAGTCCGGGGCCGGCGTCACCGTGGCGGCCATCCGGCAGCCGATCGGACTGGCCGACCAGTTCGGCGTGATCGAGGTGAAGCCGGACGACCCGCACCAGATCGCGGCGTTCCTCGAGAAGCCGAGCGATCCCCAGGGCCTGCCCGACGCCCCGGACGAGGTGCTGGCCTCGATGGGCAACTATGTCTTCACCGCGGACGCGCTGAGGGACGCCGTCGTCCGCGACTCCGACAACGACGGGTCGAAGCACGACATGGGCGGCGACATCGTGCCCGCCTTCGTGGCCCGGCAGGACGCGCAGGTCTACGACTTCAAGGACAACCCCATCCCCGGCTCGACCGACCGCGACCGCGGCTACTGGCGCGACGTCGGGACGATGGACTCCTACTACGAAGCGCACATGGACCTGGTGTCGATCCACCCCATCTTCAACCTCTACAACTACGAGTGGCCGATCTACACCACACACGGCCCCTTCCCACCCGCCAAGTTCGTGCACGGCTCGCACGACCGGGTGGGTTCGGCCGTCAACTCCGCCGTCTCCCCCGGGGTGGTCGTCAGCGGCGCCCACGTGACGGGATCGGTGCTGGCCCCCAACGTCCACCTGCACAGCTTCGCGATGGTGTCGGAATCGGTCCTGCTCGACGGGGTCGACGTCGGGCGCAGCTGCCAGGTGCACCGCGCCATCCTGGACAAGAACGTGCAGGTACCCGACGGCGTCAACGTCGGCATCGACCACGACCACGACCGCGAGCGGGGACTGACCGTCACCGAGTCCGGGATCGTCGTGGTCGGCAAGGGCCAGGCCATCTCGGCCTGACCGCGGACGTCACCGTGTCCTGCCTCGACCAGCCGGAGCCCGGCGAGGCGCCGCCGCCCCGCCCGGCGCGCCTCCTAGGCTGAGCCGCATGCCGCGCCCCACCCCGGTCCCGAAGACGTCCCTGCTCATCATCGGCGGAGCGGAGGACAAGGTCGGCAAGGCGACCATCCTGCGCCGATTCGTGCGCCTGGCCGGGGGCCGAGCGGCCAAGATCGTGGTGATACCCACGGCTTCTTCCATCCCGGACGAGGTGGTGGGCGCCTACTCCGAGGTCTTCACGCGGCTGGGCGCGCGTGACATCGCCACGGTGGACCCGGCCAACCGGCTCGCGTCCGGCGACCCAGCGCTGATTGCCGAGCTGGACCGGGCAACCGGCGTCTTCCTCACGGGGGGCAACCAGCTCAAGCTGAGCCAGATCGTCGTCGGCACGCCGCTCGGCGACGCCATCGAGCGCGCGCACGCCCGTGGAGCGGTCATCGCCGGGACGTCCGCCGGGGCGTCGATCATGAGCCAGTTCATGATCTCGCTGGGCGACGAGGGGGTCACCCCCCGCCAGCGGTCGAGCCAGCTCACGGCCGGCCTGGCCCTGCTGCCGGGCGTCATCGTCGACCAGCACTTCGACCAGCGCTCTCGCTACGGCCGGCTGATGTCGCTGGTGGCCGGCTCACCGAGCCTGCTCGGCATGGGCATCGACGAGGACACGGCCGCCGAGATCGCGGACGGCACGCAGCTGACCGTGGTCGGGTCGGGCGCGGTCTTCGTCATGGACGCCCGACAGGCCATCACCGACGCGCACGAAGCACGCCGAGACGCTCCGCTGCTGGTGACCGGGGCGGTCGTGCACTCGCTGCCCTCCGGCGCTACGTTCGACCTGCACACCGCCAGCCTGACCGGATTCGTCGAAAGGCACCCGGACCGCGTGGTCAGACGAGCGCAGCAGAAACCGCAGGACGGAGCGTCCACCCCGGCCGCTTCGCACCCCTGAGGAGGAGGCCACCTTGATCGCCGACCGCCCGGTGCCCAAGGGCGCCCTGTCCCCCGATCTGACCATCCTCGAGTCCCGCGTCTACCGCGGTCCGAACGTCTGGTCCTACGAGCAGGCGATCCACCTCGTCGTGGACCTCGGTGTCCTGGAGGGCTATCCCACCGACTCGATCGAGGGGTTCACCGACCGCCTCCTCGAGCTGCTCCCCGGCCTCGAGCGGCACACCTGCTCCCGCGGGGTGCGGGGCGGCTTCGTCCAGCGGATGCGCGAGGGCACCTGGCTCGGGCACGTGGCCGAGCACGTCGCGTTGCAGCTGCAGCAGGAGGCAGGGCACGACCTGCGCCGTGGCAAGACCCGGCAGGTGCGGGGGCGCACCGGCGTCTACAACGTCATCTTCGGGTTCGTCGACGAGCGGGTGGGCGTCTCGGCCGGGCAGCTGGCGGTCCGCCTCGTCAACCACCTCGTCCAGCCCGAGGACGGCTTTGACTTCCCCGACGAGCTGGAGCGCTTCCTCACCCGCGCCGAGCGGATCGCCTTCGGACCTTCCACCTCGGCCATCCTCGACGAGGCGGTCAGCCGCGACATCCCGTGGATCCGGCTCAACCAGTACTCCCTGATCCAGCTGGGCCAAGGGGTCCATGCGCAGCGGATCCGAGCCACCATGACGTCCAGGACCGGTGCCCTGGCGGTCGACATCGCCGGCGACAAGGACCTCACCGCCAAGCTGTTGGCCTCCGCCGGGCTGCCCGTGCCCCGCAGCGAAGCCGTGCGCAGCGCCGAAGCAGCCGCCTCCGCGGCCGAGCGGATCGGCTACCCCGTGGTGGTGAAGCCCCTGGACGGCAACCACGGGCGCGGGGTGTGCCTCGACCTGAAGGACGCCGGCGCCGTGCGCGAGGCCTTCGTGGTCGCCGAGGACCAGTCCCGGCGCGGCGTGGTCATCGTGGAGAGCTTCGTGACCGGCCGTGACTACCGCTGCCTCATCGTCGGGGGCCGCATGCAGGCCATCGCCGAGCGCGTGCCGGCCCACGTGGTCGGTGACGGCGAGCACACCGTGAGCGAGCTGGTCGAGACCACCAACGCCGACCCCCGCCGAGGCGTCGGCCACGAGAAGGTGCTGACCAAGATCACCGTGGACGACGCAGCCGTCGGCCTCGTGCGCGAGCAGGGCTACGAGCTGGACGACGTCCCGCCGTCCGGGGAGATGGTCAAGCTCGCCCTGACCGGCAACATGTCGACCGGCGGCATCTCGGTCGACCGGACCTTCGACGCGCACCCCGACAACGTCGAGATCGCCGAGGAGGCGGCCCGCATGATCGGCCTCGACGTGGCCGGCATCGACTTCATCTGCCCGGACATCTCCGCCCCCGTGCGGGAGACCGGCGGCGCGATCTGCGAGGTCAACGCCGCTCCCGGGTTCCGGATGCACACCCATCCCACGGTCGGAGAGCCGCAGTTCATCGCCAAGCCGGTGGTCGACCTGCTCTTCCCGCCGGGCACCCCGTCCCGCGTGCCGATCGTGGCCGTCACCGGCACCAACGGCAAGACGACCACCTCGCGCATGATCGCGCACATCTTCAAGGGCATCGGCCACAAGGTGGGGATGACCTCCACCGACGGCATCATCATCGACGAACGCCTGGTCATCAAGGCCGACGCCTCCGGCCCCCGGTCCGCCCGGATGGTCCTGCAGAACCCCAGGGTCGACTTCGCGGTCATGGAGGTCGCGCGTGGCGGCATCCTGCGCGAGGGACTCGGCTACGACCGCAACGACATCGCGGTCGTCACCAACGTCGCTCCCGACCACCTCGGGATGCGGGGCGTCGACACGCTCGAGCAGCTGGCGGCCGTCAAGGCCGTCGTCGTGGAGGCGGTGCCCCGCACCGGTTTCGCCGTGCTCAACGCCGATGATCCCCTGGTGCGCAAGATGCGCCGGGTGTGCAGTGGTGGCGTCGTGTGGTTCTCGCTGGAGGCACCGGGCTCCGAGGTCCGCGACTTCATCGAGGACCAGTGCCGCCGGGGCGGACGTGCGGTGGTGCTCGAGCCCACCGAGAAGGGCGAGATGATCGTCATCAAGCACGGGCGCCGCTCCATGCAGCTGGCCTGGACCCACCTGCTGCCCTCCACCTTCGGTGGTGCGGCCCGGATGAACGTCGCCAACGCGCTCGCGGCAGCCGGTGCCGCCTTCGCCGCTGGTGCCCCCCTGCACGACATCCGGCAGGGTCTGCGCACCTTCACGACCTCCTACTATCTGTCCCCCGGCCGGATGAACCTGCTCGACGTGCTGGCCCGCGACGTCCTGGTCGACTACTGCCACAACCCGCCGGGCATGCGCATGCTCGGCGACTTCGTGGAGAACTTCGCCGCCCAGAAGGCCGGGCAGGCCGAGCTCGGCCGGATCTCCCGGCTGGGGATGATCGGCGGCACCGGTGACCGCCGCGACGAAGACCTGCGTGAGCTGGGGTCGATCGCCGCCGAACACTTCGACGTCGTGGTGGTGCGCGAGGACGACAACCTCAGGGGCCGTGCACCCGGCGCGGCGGCGGAGATCGTGGCCGAGGGACTGCGCGCCCGGATGGCAGAGGACGAGGTCCGGTGCCGCCAGGTCGAGATCGTGCTCAACGAGCTCGAGGCGGTGCGGCACACCATGGCTCGCTCCAACCCCGGCGACCTCGTGGTGCTGTGCGTCGACAAGCACCCGAAGGTCCTGGCCGAGCTGGAGAGCATGACCTCCTCGGCCCAGGCCGGGGCGCACAGCGGCGAGAACACCGGTGACCCCGACCTCAACCCGGTAGAGCTGCTGACCGAGGCCGAGGCGTCCGGCGAGGAGGCGGAGGCCTCAGCGACCGCGGAGCTTCCCGGCAACTGACGCCCAGCGCCACCCGCGTGCCGGATCTTCGTGACGGTTTGGTCGCGGGCAGCGCCCGGAGCGTCACGAGGATCCGCACGGGGGTGGGGTCGGGGTGAGCTGCGCGGCATACGCACGCAGGGCCCGGGCGTATGCCTGGTCCTCAGGATCGGTGGCGTGGTCGACCACGAAGGTCAGCAACCCCGCGAGGGCTCCGCCGTGGTCGCCGCCGTCATGGCGGGCCAGCGCCCGGAACGCCTCCACCGCGACGCTCGATGGTCGGTATGTCGCGAGGTCGTCCAGGATGCGCAGCGCATCCTCGGGACGGCCCACGACCCGCAGGCTCGAGGCCAGCTGGATGAGCGCGCGGTGGCGGTGCGGTTCGCGCAACCCGGCGTCGATCGCCTTCCGGTACCAGCCGATCGCCTCCTCCTCCTTGCCGGCACGGTCGAGACAGCCACCCAGCTCGTAATCGAGCCGCGGGTCCCCGGGATGCGTGTCGACCAGACTCCTGGCGGCGGCGACGGCCGCCTGCTCGTCCGGCTCGTCCTCGAGTGCGTCGATCTCGGCCTGGAGCTCGTGCTCGCCGCGCGCCACGATCACCTTGTGGCGGATCTCGGCCGGACCGTCGGGAGTGGCTCCGTGCTCGACCAGCCAACCGTCCAGCAGCGCGCGGTCGGCGTGGCACATGACGGCGACGACGTCGCCGTCCTCGGCTGCCGCGAGCAGCCCCTGCAGGCCGTGCAGCTCGGTCGGCCAGGAGTGGGTGGGCGTCATCCCGACGTTCGCCAGGCCCTCACGGAGCCGCTCCTCGAGGTCGTCCATGGTCCGGCCGCGCAGGTAGTGCACCTTGTGCACGATCTGGACCAGGTCGGCCCGGCGACCGGCCAGCTCGCCCAGGTTGACCAGGATCTCGTCGGTGCGGTCGCCGCCGGTGCCGAGGCCGAGATGCACGTAGGACCCCGGCGGACGCAGACCGTCGGCGACCCGCAGCAGCGCCTCGAGCCCGGCCTCGTTGTGGGCCAGGTCGATGATGACGCTCACGGAGCCACCCGAGGCGAGCGGCAGGCTGTAGACGTTCATCCGGCCGGGGTTCTGGCGCGGGTCGGGGGCGAAGGTCAGCAGGCCCTGCACGACCGCCGCCCGGGGCAGGCCGAGGCCGAGGCCTGCCGCCGTCGCGGCCAGCGCGTTGGCAACGTTGTGCTCGGACAGGCCCGAGAGCGTGACCGGGACGTCGATCACCCGCGCCAGGTGGTCCGGGTCGCCGCCGGGAGTCAGTGTGACGATGTCGCCGTCCATCACGGTGGTGCCCCGACCGCCTCGGGAGAGCGACTGCCGCAGGGCGGGCGAGTCGGGGTCGAGGCTGAAGGCCCACGGCCGAGCCCGGATGCCGGCAGCCATGGCCCACACCCGGGGGTCGTCGCCGTTGAGGACGACCCAACCGTCTGGCCTGGTCACCTTCGTCACGATGGCCTTGACCTCGGCGAGCTGGTCGACGGTGTCGATGCCCTGCAGACCGAGGTGGTCCGCGGAGACGTTGGTGACGACGCTCACGTCGTTGCTGCTGACCCCCATCCCCCGCAGCAGCATCCCGCCACGGGCCGTCTCCAGGATGCCGAGCTCGACGCCGGGAGAGGCCAACACGGCACGCGCGCCCGCCGGACCCGAGTAGTCACCGGCCTCGACCAGCTCGCCCTGCACGAGCACCCCGTCGGTCGAGCTCCACGCGGTGCGCAGGCCGGCCGTCATACCCAGGTGGGCCAGCAGCCGGGTGGTCGTCGTCTTGCCGTTGGTCCCGGTGATGGATGCGACCGGCACGGCGGGACGGACCACCCGCGGTGCCTCACCGGGGGCCACCTCACGCAGACGCGCGGCCGCCTCGTCCAGAGCTGCGCCACCGTCCTCGCCGAGCAACCTGGTGAGCACCTCGCCGAGGCACTCCCCCAGAGCCTCGCCGCGACCACGGTGGTGCCAGGGGAAGGCCACGACAACCTCGTCCCGGGCGGAGGCAGGGCGTGCCCTGACTCCCAGCCGCGTGGTGCCGCCCGCGGAGGCGATGCGGCGCACCACGCGCTCGACGAGCCGCAACACAAAGCGTTGGCGTTGCTCGGAACCCGGCGACCCAGGACGCACCCGCCGTAGCTCCAGCGTGCCGGCCAGCCGACGCAGCGTTTCCTCCTGCGCCTCGAGGTAACCCGGGAGCTGCAGGCTCACCTTGATGGCCGGACGAGTGAAGTAGAGGTTGGGACCGTCGAGCACCCGGACCTCCGACACCGTGACGGATGCTCTGGCGTCGTCAGACCGCGAGATCATGCCGCGGACTCTAGCGGCCGGGCGTCGGCGGCGGCCCGGTGCCGTCTCGGTTACGGTGTGCGCATGCGGACGGCCGAGGTCCTGGACCTCTTCGGACTCGCCCCCGAGGACCGGGACGACTACGAGGCGTTGCTGGCCCAGCCCGGCGACCGGGCCGAAGTGGTGCGCACACGGACGCTGCTGAGGTCACGACTCGGCACCTTCCCCGACCTGCCTCCGTCATTGGACGTGTCCGGTGAGGTCTGGCTGCGAGCCGTCGCCGCGGAGGTCCCCGCCCTCACCGCGTGGTACCGCCAGCACGAGATCGGTATGGACGTCGTCGCCGACACGCTGGCCGACGTCGGACACCACATCGCCCTGCACCGCCGGGCCACCGGCACGTTCGGCCTCGACGCGGGCCCGTGGATCTCGGCGCACTTCGGTGGCGGGCTGTTCCGCCTTGGTCGGCTGCAGTTCATGCTGCGCCACAGGCGCCTGCGCGAGCCCGCGCCGCCGGGCCACGAGCGGGATCCGTGGCTGCTCGATGTGCACATCCCGGCGACCGGTCCGATGCTGCCCGGCGCGGTGTCGCGGGGCTTCGACCGGGCGGCCGACTTCTTCCCCCGGCACTTTCCGCAACAGCAGGTGACGGTCGCCGTCTGCCACACCTGGTTGCTCGACCCCTATCTGTCCGAGCACCTGCCCGAGGACTCCAACCTGGTGGCGTTCCAGGAGGCCTGGACCGCCTTCGGACACCGGGACAACGCCGCGGACGACCCCCTCTGGTTCCTCTTCCACACCCGCGACCTGAGCAAGGTCCCGGCCCTGCCGAGGAAGAGCACCCTCCAGCGCGTGGTGCTCGAACGCATCGAGGCGGGAGGCACCTGGCAGCGGGGGCACGGCTACCGCGAGCTGGACGCCGGGTGAGCGCAGCGGCGCGGTTCAGGCCACCTGCTCGAGGCGGCCGCCGGCCAGGTGCCACCGCCGGGTGAGGCCGACGCCTCGTCGTGGCTCACCACCAGCAGCGTGCCGGTGTATCGCGCCAGTGCCAACGGCTGGCTGCGCGAAACCGAGCACCAGCTCGGGCCGGGCCTGCGGTGCCGCGATCCAGGACGCCGACCGCATCTGCCGCTCGAGCCGGCGCTCGCGGGACAGCTCCTACCTCGCCACCGTGCGGGCGAGCCGTCGGGCCTGGGGGTTGCGCGGGCTCGCGAGCTCGACCCCACACGCCTGCTCCGTGGTGCGTTCGATGTCGCCCACCAGTCGGGCGCGGTACTGCTCTTGCGCCGCGTGGTCCGCGACCAGCCGCTCCCAGCGCCGCTGCCGTTCCTTCCGGTATGCCGTGTAGCCACCTCCCGGGTAGTCCTGCAGCTGCGTGCGGACCCCGTCCAGCTCGACGACGCGCGTGACGACCCGGTCGAGGAAGCGCCGGTCGTGCGAGACGACCAGGACCGCGCCCCGGTAGCGGCGCAGGTGTTCCTGGAGCCAGCGCCGGCCCTCGAGGTCGAGGTGGTTGGTGGGTGCGCTCAGGCTGGTCAGGAGGCGGGTCCCCGCGATCCCGGACGCGGTGTCCACGCCGAGCCGGGAGCGCACCTCGTCCGCGCGGGCCCCCGCGGCCCAGCCACCCGCCGTCTCGAAGGCCGCGACGACCTAGTCGTACTGGACCAGCTCGTGCCGGACGAGGTCGTCCGGGAGGAGGTCATGGTGCAGGTCGCCGGTCGAGCAGGTGGCCGCGCCCGCTCCCGCGCTGCTGGCGAGGGCCGACTCGAGCTGCCGCATCCGCTGGTGGGCGTCGGTGAGCTCTGGCGCACCGGCCGCGACGAAGGCGGCGACCGTCATACCCTCGGGGTCACTCGCGACCGCGGTGATCCCTGTCGTCCTGGGCCTGGTCCCCCTGGTGGCGATGTTCGGGCTCAGCCTGCAGGTCGACCGCACCGGGGTGCGGGTGCGGCTGATCGGCCTGTCGCGGCCGATCGCCCGCGCCTCCTTGGCCCAGATCGCGTCGGCCGAGGCGAAGGACCTGCGCCCGACGCAGTGGGGCGGCTGGGGCTATCGCATCACCCCGCACGGCCGCGCCGTGATCCTGCGCGGTGGCCCGGGCCTGGTCGTCCACCTCGCCGACGGCAAGCACCTCGCGATCTCGACGGACGCAGCCGACGAGGGTGCCGAGCTGGTCAACGGCCTGCTCACCCAGCCCGGGCGCGGCACGTCGACCGGCACCCCTCACGCGGCACGGTGACATCCTGATCACGACCTGGCGCTGGGGGTGGCGCAGGCCCTCGGGGCTGGGTCACACTCGCTGCATGCGCGCGCTCCTCGCGGCCCTCGTGTCGGCCCTGGTCGTGGCCGTCCTCGTGGCGCCGGTGGAGGGCGTCACGCTCTGCGCGCAAGGCTGCACGAACCGCTACCAGACCCCGCTCGGCTACCTCGTGCCGTGGGGAGTCGCCGGCTGGGCGATCCCCGCCGCGGTCGCGGTCGTGGCCTTCTGGCTCGCGCGCACCTCCACCCACCGGTGAGCAGGACCCGTCGACCCTTCCGCCTGCTGCCCGCCGCCGAGCGTGTGTCAGGCCGAGGCCGACGTCGCCGATCCCTGTCTCACAACTGCGCGGCCCACTCCCCGTAGAACAGGGCCAGACCGACGGCAACCCCGATGCCTGCGATGATCCAGAATCGCGCGACGATGGTGACCTCGGCCCAGCCGACCAGCTCGAAGTGGTGGTGCAGGGGCGCCATCCGGAAGACCCGTCTACCGGTCAGCCTGAAACTGGCGACCTGGAGGATCACCGACAAGGTGATGATGACGAACAGTGCGCCCAGGACCGCCAGCAGGAGCTCAGTCCGGGTCAGGATCGCCATGCCGGCGAGGCCTGCTCCCAACGACAGCGAGCCGGTATCGCCCATGATGATCTGCGCGGGCGAGGCGTTCCACCACAGGAAGCCGAAGCAGGCGCCGGCGACCGAGCACGCCACGATCGCGAGGTCCAGGCTGTCCCTGACGTCGTAGCAGCCCGGTCCGGGTCGCACCTCGCAACCCTGCTTGTACTGCCACAGGCTGATGAGGGTGTAGGCGCCGAAGACCATGACCGAGCAGCCGGTCGCCAGCCCGTCCAGGCCATCGGTGATGTTGACACCGTTCGAGGCGCCGGCAATGAGCAGATTCGCCCAGATGACGAACAGCACGACACCGACGACAGGTCCGGCGACGGCGAGGTCGATGTTCGTGTCGCGGACGAGGGAGATCGCCGTCGAGGCAGGCGCACGGCCCTTGTCGTCGGTCTTCAACAGTGCGAGGAGGGCGAAGACGAGCGTGATCAGGCCCTGGCCGACGAGCTTCTGCTTCGAGGTCAGGCCCAGGCTTCGTTCCCTGGAGATCTTCGTGTAGTCGTCCAGGAAGCCCACCAGGCCAAGCCCGAGCAGCAGGAAGAGCACCAGCAGGGCGCTCAGGGAGAAGGGGCTGTGGGTGAGCCCGACCAGGCCGCCGGCGTCCATGGCCATCAGCAGGAGGTGCGAGCCGAGATACCCGGCGATGGTGGCGCTGATGATGACGGCGCCACCCATGGTGGGCTTGCCTCGCTTGTAGTGGTGCTGGGTGAGGTCATCCCGGATGAACTGGCCGTAGTTCCTGCGGACCAGGAACTTGATGAACAGCGGCGTCGCGAGCAACGCCACCAGCATCGAGATCGCACCGGCCAGCACGACGTTGACCATCAGCCTTCTTTCTCCACGTGTCGCCTGGTCGTCCCCCGCCCCTTCGCAAGAAGAAACGTAACCATGTCCCGCCGGGCTGGGGCGCGCTCGACACGCAGTTCCCGCACGCCGGTGCAGGCTCGTCCGGTTCGTCCGGGTTCGTCCGGGTTCGCCCGGGTTCGTCCGGCTCGGCCAGGCAGGGCGAGGTTCGCGACCCCGAGAGCTACTGGCCCATCGCGTGCACACCGCCGTCGACGTGCACGATCTCCCCCGTCGTCGCGGGGAACCAGTCGGACAGCAGCGCGGCGCAGGCACGGGCGGCAGGCACCGGGTCGGCCCGGTCCCAGCCGAGCGGTGCCCGGTCGTCCCAGCTCCCGGCGAGCTGCTCGAACCCGGGGATCGACTTGGCCGCGGTGGTGCCGATCGGCCCGGCGGACACGAGGTTGCAGCGGATTCCCTTCGGACCCAGGTCACGCGCGAGGTAGCGGCTGGTCGACTCGAAGGCGGCCTTCGCCACGCCCATCCAGTCGTAGACCGGCCAGGCGAACTTCGCGTCGAAGGTGAGTCCGACCAGACTGCCGCCCTCCTCCATCAGCGGAAGGGCCGCCACGGCGAGCGCCTTGAGGGAGTACGCCGAGGCCTGCATCGCGGTCGCGACGTCCTCCCACGAGGCGTCGAGGAACGAGAAGGCGCCCTGCGGTGCGAAGCCGATCGAGTGCAGCACCCCGTCGAGACCGTCGACGTGCTCACCGAGCCGCGCGGCGAGGGTGTCGAGGTGCTCCTGGTCGGTCACGTCGAGCTCGATGACCGGTGCGGGCGACGGCAGTCGCTTGGCGATGGTGGAGGTGATCTTCATGGTGCGTCCGAACGAGCTGAGCACCACTTCGGCGCCCTGCTCCTGGGCGAGCTTGGCGACGTGGAACGCGATCGAGGAGTCCATGAGGACACCCGTGACGAGCAGCTTCTTGCCTTCTAGCAACATGTGCTTGCCTTCCTGGCTGGTGACGTGGTGAGACCTGTTGTCGGGTGCTGGGGGCCGGCGCGGCTCGGGTCAGTGCCCCATGCCGAGACCGCCGTCGACGGGAATCACGGCCCCCGAGATGTATGCCGCGTCGTCCGAGGCCAGGAAGCGCACCACGCGGGCGACCTCCTCGGAGGTCCCGTAGCGCCCCGCGGGGATCCCCTCGAGGTACTTCTTCTTGAGGTCGTCGGACAGCTCGCCGGTCATCTCGGTCTCGATGAATCCGGGGGCCACCACGTTGGCGGTGATGCCTCGCCCACCGAGCTCTCGCGTGATCGACCGGGCCAGGCCGACGAGCCCCGCCTTGCTGGATGCGTAGTTGGTCTGCCCGGGCCCGCCATACAAGCCGACCACACTGGAGATGAAGACGATTCGGCCCTTGCGCGCTCTGATCATCCCCTTGCTGGCGCGCCGCGCGCAGCGGAAGGCCCCGGCCAGGTTGGTGTCGACGACCGAGTCGAAGTCGTCGTCACTCATCCGCATCAGCAGGCCGTCGCGGGTGATGCCCGCGTTGGCCACGACCACCTCGACGGGACCCCCGATCTTCTCCTCGGCCTCGGTGAAGGCCGCATCGACCGACGCGGTGTCGGTGACCTCGCAGCGGACCCCCATCAGTCCCTCCGGCGGTTGGCCGCTCCGGTGGGTGACCACCACCGCGTCGCCCGCCTCGGCGAAGGACCGGGCGATGGCGAGGCCGATGCCCCGGTTGCCTCCGGTCACCAGCACGCCTCGTGCGTCTGCCATGTCGCTCCTCCAGCAGTCGGGTCGGCCACCCGGTCGGGTCGGGCGGCGCAGGGCACTCGGACGCTATCGGACTACCGAGGGGTATGCACGGTGCGCCTGAAGTGTCGGTCCGCTCGACCCCGGCCTATCGTGGAGGTGTGAAGAGCAGGCGGCACCGCCCCGAGACGCCGGTCCAGAACGTGACCAGTGCGCCTGTGTCGGTGCGCGACGACTCATCCGAGAGGATGCACCGCTACCTGTTCTCGATGGGTGTGCGGACCTTCTGTTTCGTCCTGGCCGTCGTGTTCATCACGGTGGTCCACTGGACCATCGTCGGCTGGGTGTGCATCGGTGCTGCCGCGGTTCTGCCCTACATCGCGGTCGTCATGGCCAACGCCACGCGTTCGCGTCGCATCGACCAGCTGGGCGCGGTCACCCCGTCGGGGCAGCCCTTCATCGAGCTGGAACAGCGCTTGGGCGACGTCCGGCGCGACACGCCGCCCGGCACGGGGGACGATCACGGCGCCCAGCACGGAGCTCCCCACGGACGGCGGCCGTGAGCCTCGGCGTCCCTCCGGATCCGGGGGACGAACGGCTGGTGTGCAGCGCCAAGGGGTGCCGCCAGGAGGCCCTGCACGCCCTGCTGTGGAACAACCCCAAGTTGCACACCGCGGAGCGCCGCAAGGTCTGGCTGGCCTGTGAGGGCCATCGCTCGCACCTGTCGGAGTACCTCACCGTGCGCGGCTTCCTGAAGGACGTCATCCCGGTCGAGGAGCTCAGCGCGACCGACGGCTGAGGCAGCGCGGAGTCAGCCCCCGATGGAGGACATGGGTCGGTCCGGCTGGGTGAAACCCGGTCCGCCGATGCCGTGGCCCTTGGCCTTGCGCCACATCTCGTCCTGGATCAACGCGGCAAGCTCCTCGTCGGAGGCGCCGTCACGCAGCGGAGTGCGCAGGTCTGCCTCGCCGCGCGCGAAGAGGCAGTTGCGGACCTGTCCGTCCGCGGTGAGCCGCACCCGGTCACAGGCGGCGCAGAACGGCGCCGAGACGCTGGCGATGATGCCGACGGTCTCGGGCCCGCCGTCGACGAGGAAGAGCTCGGCCGGGGCGCTCCCCCGCTCCCCCGGCGGTTCGCTCAGCCGGAAGTGCTGCTCCAGCTCGGCCCGCACCTCCGCCGCCGAGACCATCTGCTCGCGCTGCCACGCATGCTGCGCGTCCAGCGGCATCTGCTCGATGAAGCGCAGGTGGTAGCCGCGGTCGAGGCACCACTGCAGCAGGTCGGCGACCGAGTGGTCGTTGAATCCCCGCATCGCGACGGCATTGACCTTGACCGGGCTCAGGCCGGCGTCGGCGGCCGCCTTGAGGCCGCGTTCGACGTCGGCGAACCGGTCGCGCAGGGTGAGCTTCTTGAACTCCTCGCGGTCGACGGTGTCCAGGGACACGTTGACCCGGTCCAGCCCGGCGGAGGCCAGGCCGGCCGCCACGCGCTCGAGGCCGACGCCGTTGGTCGTCATGGCGATGCGCGGACGCGGTGAGAGGGACGCCATACCGCTCACCAGCTCCACGATGGAGCGCCGCAGCAGGGGCTCACCCCCGGTGAGCCGGATCTGGGTGATGCCGAGCCCCACGAAGACACCGACCAGCCGGAGCATCTCCTCGTCGGTGAGCATCTCGGGCTTGGACATCCACGGCAGGCCCTCGGCCGGCATGCAGTAGGTGCAGCGAAGGTTGCACCGGTCGGTCACCGAGACCCGCAGATCCCTCGCGACCCGGCCGAAGGCGTCCGGCAGGCCGGTCGCTCCCTTGGGGCGGATCGGCAGGCTCGTCATGACCCCAAGGATAGGCCGGGTAACGTCAATGCGTGCTTCGGGTGCTGTTCACGCGTCGGTGGCTGGGCGCTCTGGCCCTGGCCGCCGTGTTCTGCGTGGTCGCCATCTTCCTCGGCCGCTGGCAGTGGCACCGCTACGAGGTGAAGGATGCACGGGCGGACCGCATCAACAGCCACTACGACTCCCAGCCGGTGCCGCTGCGCCACGTCCTTCCCCGTCCCGGGGCGGCTCTTCCCCTTGAGCAGGAGTGGACGCCGGTCAGTGCCACCGGGCGCTATGACCCCGCGCACCTGCTCCTCGTGCGCAACCGGCCCAACAACGGCACCTACGGCTACGAGGTCGTGGTGCCGCTGCGCGTACAAGGCGGCGGGACGCTGCTGGTCGACCGCGGCTGGGTCGACAACGGACGCACCGCGAAGTCGCGGCCGGACGTGCCGCCCACGCCCCGCGGCACGGTGACCGTCACGGGCTGGCTGCGAGAGGGCGAGCAGAGCCTCGGCCGCAGCATGCCGGCCGGCCAGCTGGCCTCCATCAACATCAAGGAGGCGGCCGCGCAGGTCGACGGTCCGGTCTTCGGCGCCTACGTGGAGATGAAGCACGAGCAGGGGCCACCCGGCGAGGCCATCCAGCGGCCCGCGCCGCTCGAGGCGCCGGACACCAGCAAGGGCCCGCACCTGGCCTACACGATCCAGTGGTGGGTGGTCGCGCCCGTCGGCTTCGTGCTGGTCTTCCTGTGGGTGCGCCGGGAGGCTTCGGAGCAGGAGGAGGCCGAGAACATCTCGCGCGGCGCCGCACCCAAGGTGCCCAAGCCCAAGAAGGTCCGCATCTGGGACGAGGAGGACTGGTAGGCCGCGCGAGGACACCGACCCGGGTGGGTGCGAGGATGACGGAATGGATCTCGGACTGCGTGACCGCGTCTACCTCGTCACCGGTGCCTCCCAGGGCCTGGGGTATGCCGCGGCGGATCAACTCGTCGCCGACGGCGCCAAGGTGGTGGTCTGCTCCCGCAACGAGGAGCGCATCACCGACGCCGCGCGGCGGCTGGGCGACGACTCCGCCGTGGGCGTCGCCCTCGACCTGGCGACACCGAGCGCGGCCGACTCCCTGGTGGCCATGGCGCTGAAGCGGTTCGGCCGCCTCGACGGCGCCGTGATCAGCGTCGGTGGCCCACCGCCGGGCGACGTCAGCGCGGTGACCGACGAACAGTGGCGTGCCGCCTTCGAGTCGGTGTTCCTCGGCGCCGTGCGGCTGGCGCGGACGGTGCTGGCGGCCGACCGCACCGAGCCCGCCGACGACCGCAGCGTCACCCTGGTGCTGTCGTCGTCGGTCCGCAGCCCCATCGGCGGCCTGGGCATCTCCAACGGCTTGCGCCCGGGCCTGGCCATGGCCGCCAAGACGCTCGCGGACGAGCACGGGCCGACCGGCGGCCGGGTCAACGTGCTGCTACCCGGCCGGATCGACACCGATCGGGTCCGCCAGCTCGACGCGAGCGGTGGTGACCCGGAGGCCAGCCGTGCCCGAGCCGTCGCCGGCATCCCGCTGCGCCGCTACGGCCGGCCGGAGGAGTTCGGCAAGGTGGCGGCCTTCGTCGCCTCACCAGCCGCCTCCTTCATGAGCGGCTCGGCGATCACGGTCGACGGTGGCATGGTTCGCACGCTGTAACGCCCTCAGCCCTTGACCGCGCCCAGGGTGAAGCCCTGGATGAACTTGCGCAGGAACAGGTTGTAGATGACCGCCACGGGGATCGCCACGATCATGGCGGACGCCATCAGCGACTGCCAGTAGAAGACGTCGCCCCGCACCAGGTTGGTCGGCACGCCGACACTGATCGTCATCTGCGAGGAGCTCGAGACGAACGCCAGGGCGTAGATGAAGTCCTGCATGGTGAGGGTGAAGGTGAACACGACCACGGTGAACAGGCCTGGCGCCACCAGGGGCAGCACCACTCGCACGAGCGCCCCGACCTTGCTGTAGCCGTCGACCTGCGCCTGTTCCTCGACGTCACGGGGCACCGACCTGAAGAAGCCGAGGAGCAGCCAGACCGACAGCGGAATCGTGAATCCGGGGTAGACCAGGACCAGCGACCAGATCGTGTCCTGCAGCCCCAGCACCGTGATCACCCGCGAGAGCGGAAGGAACAGGAGGGTCGGGGGGACGAGGTACACCACGAAGATGCCGATCGCCATGGGCAGCCCCCATCGGCCGGTGAGCCGCGCCAGCGCGTAGGAGGCGGGCACACTGAGCACCAGCGTGATCCCGACGGTCACGATGCCGATCACGACGCTGTTGATGATGAAGTGCAGGTACGGCGTCGTGGTGAACAGGGTCGTGATGTTGTCCAGCGTGGGTGCCTGCGTGAACGCGAACGGGTTGTGACCGGTGGTGTAGAGGTCCTGGTTGGTCTTGAACGTGGTGATGGTCGCCCACAGGAACGGGAACCCGCACAGGACGGCGAAGAAGAAGACGATCAGGTAGAGCCCGATGCTGCCGCGGATCGTCCGCGGCCTCCGTGCGGACGAGCTGCTCATGACTTCTCCCGGCGCCCGGAGGCCATCATGAGGACCACGATGGCCAGCCCGAGGAGGACCGGGAACATGAACAACGCGTCCGCGGCGCCGACCGCGAGGTTGCCCCCGTTGATGCCCTTGTAGAAGGCCCAGCTGGCGAGGACCTGGGTGGCGTCGCCCGGCCCACCGCCGGTCAGGATGAACACGACCGCCATGTCGGTGAAGGTGAACACGATCCCGAAGAGCACCGCCACGAGGATGACCGGCGCGAGCAGCGGGATCTGGATGCCGAAGAGCCGCCGCCAGAAGCCGGCACCGTCCACCTCGGCCTGCTCCTCGACGTCACGCGGGATCGACGACAGCCCGGCAAGCACGATCACGGTGGCCAGTGGCAGCGTCCGCCAGGTCTGGACGGCGATCACGCTCGCCGTGGCCAGCCCGGCGTGACCGAGCAGGTTGAGCTGCTCACCGGGCCCGATGACGTGCAGTTGCTGGGCGAACCAGTTGAAGGGCGTGAAGATCGAGTCGAGCATCCACAGCCAGATGATCGCCCCGAGCGCGACCGGGGTGGTCCAGGGCATCAGCACCAGGAACCGCACGAACCACTTGCCGCGGAAGTTGGCGGCCAGCGTGAACGCCAGGATGGTGCACAGCACCACCACCAGGGCCTGTGAGATCCCGGTGATGATGAACGTGTGCGCCACCACCGCCGGGAAGTGTGGGTCGTGGATGGCCGTCTTGAAGGTCGCCAGACCGGCGAAGTCGAACCGTGAGCTGCCGACGGTGACGTCGCTGAACGAGTACATGATCGCCAGCACGAGCGGATAGCCCACGACCAGGACCAGGTAGAGCACCGCGGGCCCCAGCATCAGCGAACCGAGCACGCCGTCGCGTTCGAGCGCGTAGCGCCGGCGCCTTGCGGGGCGCGCCCTGATCGCCGCGCTGGTCGTGTCCGCGTCGATCCTGCTCATGGCGTCCGGGTCCGCTGATCGGGTGCCACTCGCTCGCCGGTGTCCGGATCGAAGTAGCGCAGCTTGTCCAGCTCGACGGCGTACTTCTCGCGGGTGTCCGGTCGCGCGACGACGGTGAGCGTCGAGGGCAGTTTGGCAATGACCTTCGCCTCCGGGTCCAGCGCCGGGATCGAGCCGTAGACATAGCGGTCGGAGCCGAGGTTCTCCACGCGGGAGATCTCGAAGTCGCAGACCAGCTGGTCGTCGCGGCTGCCGACCGCCTCCAGCGGGAGCAGGTTCTCCGGCCGGAAGCCGACCAGCTTCCCGTCGGTCCTGATGATGTTCATCGGCGGGGCACCCACGAAGGTGGCCACGAACGTGGTCGCAGGGTTCGAGTAGATCTCCTCCGGCGTGCCGATCTGCTGTATCTGGCCGGCGTTCAACACCGCGATCCGGTCACCGAGTCCCATCGCCTCGACCTGGTCGTGGGTCACGTAGACCGTGGTGATGCCGACCCGCCGCTGAAACTCCTTGAGCTCGTCGCGTGCGCTGGTGCGCAGTTTCGCGTCGAGGTTGGACAGCGGCTCGTCGAACAAGAAGACCTGCGGTTCACGAACCATTGCGCGTGCCAACGCAACTCGCTGTCGCTCGCCACCGGACAGCTCCCGTGGTCGCCGGTCGAGCAGTCGCTGGATGCCCAGGATCCCGGCCGCCCATTCCACCTTGGCCGCCCACTCGGACTTGGGGACATGGGCTGCCGCGAGCGGGAAGACGATGTTCTTGCGCACCGTCTTGTGCGGGTAGAGCGCGTAGCTCTGGAAGACCATCGCGATCTTGCGGGCACGTGGTGGAAGATCCGTGACGACCTCCCCTCCGATCACGACGTCCCCGCCGGTGGGTCGCTCGAGTCCCGCGAGCAGCCGCAGCAGCGTGGTCTTGCCACAGCCGGACGGCCCGAGGAGCACCAGGTACTCGCCCTCCTCGGTGACCAGGTTGATGCCGTCGACTGCAGCCGTGCCGCCGAACTCCTTGCGGAGGTCGCGAACTTCGACGATCGCCATTGCCGAGCCGTCCTGCGCCCGCGGCTACTTCGTGCCGCCCACGAGGTCCTTGGCCCGCCACTTCTTGAAGATCGTCTCGCACTGCTGGTGTGCGGAGGCGACAGCGTCCTTGGCCGACGACTTGCCGCGTGCCACGTCGGCCATCATCGTCGACAACACGTTGGTGTCGAAGATCTCGCCGATGGCCGGGTTCGCCGGCCCGGGATGGCCGACGTTGGTGCTCCACTTCTCCGCGGTCGCCAACAGGTCGAGCTTGTCCGCCGGCTCGGACTTGAACGGGTCCTTCTTCAGCCAGCCGTCAAGGGCCGTGGTCACCGTGGGGTTCTTGAACGCGGGGAAGTCGTACAGCTCCGAGTTGTACGTTCCGTCGTGCGCGGCGGCCAGCAGCGCCATCAGGAAGGCCTTGCACTTGTCCACGTTCTTGGCCCAGTTCGGCATGATGTAGGACCGGACGACGTGCTGGCTGGCGAGAGCCATCCCGGTGGGCCCCTTGAGGGCGGGCAGGAAGTAGATGTCCTTCGCCGTGGCAGGGGTGCCGGCCTGGGCGCTGCGATAGGCCGAGATGGAGTTCAGGATGTAGGACAGCTGCCCCGCCACCAGACCCTGGTTGTTGGACGCGGCGGTCCAGCTGAAGACCTCCGAGCTCATCGCCTGCTTGAACAGCTTGGCCATGTACTCGGTGGCCTGCACGGTCTCGGGTGAGTTGAGCGTGACGTTCTCCTGGGCATCCTGCACCGAGCCGCCGTAGGACCAGATCAACGCCCGGGCTGCCATGTTGGAGTCGACTTCCGAGGACATCCCGATCCCCAGACGCACGCCCTTCTTCTGCTTGATCTCCGCGCCGCCGGTGAGCAGCTCTTCCCACGTGGTCGGCCCGTCCGCCATACCGACGTCGGTCCACAGGGACTTGCGGTAGTCGCCGGGGTCCGGCGTCCACGTGTGGCAGAACCCGTAGTACTTCTTCGTGTGCGGGTTGTAGCTGGAGAACTTGCAGAACGGAATCTGGTCGCCGTACTTCGCGACCGCCTCGGAGACCACGTCCGACAGGTCGTGCACGCTCGGCTCGTAGGCCGAGGGCGGGGTGATCCACTCGATCAGGTCGTGCCCGCTCTTGGCCGCGAACTCGGCGGCTGTCCGCGCAGGCAGGTCGGCCTGGTTGATGTGGTCGACGACGACGGTGACGCCGTTGCTCTGACCCCACTGCTTGGCCCACGTGTCGAACCACTTGTCGTAGCTCGGCACGAAGTGGCTCCACAGCAGGATCTTGATCTGCTTGCTTCCCCCGCCTCCCGCGCCGCCGGTGGCGGCGGCGGTGCCGGCTGCGGACGTGCTGGAGCTCGGCCCACTGCCTCCGGCGCAGGCGGTGAGCCCCATGGCGCCGGCCACGATGAGCCCTCCGCCGAGGAGCAGGTCTCGCCGGGGGATCACGACGGAGTCGATCAGGTGCTTGCTGGTGGGGCCGGGCAGCGGGTTGTCTGCCATCTGCGTCCTCCTCGGTCGCAGGGGCGCAAGCGGCAGCGGGTCCCGGATAGTCGGCTGTCGCCGTACCTCCTCATACCTGTGAGGTTCTCGCCCGTCCGCCGAAACGGCACCAGGGCCAGACATCCTCAGCACTCGGATTTTGCGAGCGCACTCTATGAATTTACGCGCGACGTCAAGGGCGGTCCACTCGTGCCGCAGCCGTCCGCACCCACCCGCCGTCGGCGGGCGTCACCGCGAGTCAGCTGACCGCCGCCTCGTCGACGGTCTCGGAGAACTGCGTGTGGTAGAGGTCGGCATACAGCCCGCCTTCGGCGAGCAGCTCGTGGTGGCGGCCCCGCTGCACGATCCGTCCGTCGTCGATGACGAGGATCTGGTCGGCTCCGCGGACGGTGGAGAGGCGGTGGGCGATCACCAGGGCCGTGCGCCCGGCGAGGGCGGTGTCGAGGGCCCGCTGGACGGCGACCTCGGACTCGCTGTCGAGGTGCGCGGTCGCTTCGTCGAGGACCACCAGGCCGGGTCCCTTCAACAGCAGTCGCGCAATGGCCAGCCGCTGCTTCTCCCCGCCGGACAACCGGTGGCCGCGGTCGCCGACGACCGTGTCCAGGCCCTCGGGCAGCTGCTCGACCAGCCGCCACACCTGGGCCGCACGAAGCGCCTCGTGCATCTCCTCCTCGGTCGCATCGGCACGGGCATAGGTCAGGTTGGCGCGGATCGTGTCGTGGAAGAGGTGGGCCTCCTGGGTGACCACACCCACCACATCGTGCAGCGAGGTCAGGTCGACCTCCCGCAGGTCGACGCCGTCGATCCGCACGGTGCCCTCGGTGGGGTCGTAGAGGCGTGCCACCAGGTTGGTCAGAGTGGTCTTGCCCGCGCCGCTGGGACCGACCAGCGCGATCAGCTGGCCGGGCTCGATGTGGAACGTGACGTCGTGCAGCACCGGATCGCCGCTCTTGCGGTCCAACGACATGACCCGCTCGAGCGAAGCCAGGGAGACCTCGTCCGCTGAGGGATAACGGAACCCGACGTTCTCGAAGTCGACGGTGACAGGTCCGTCGGGAAGCGGCCGTGGGTGCTCGGCCTCACGCACGATGGGCTGGAGGTCGAGCACCTCGAAGACCCGCTCGAAGGAGACGAGGGCGGTCATCACGTCGACCCGCACGTTGGACAACGCCGTGAGGGGGCCGTAGAGGCGGGCCAGCAGCGCGGCCAGCGCGACCAGGGTGCCCACGGTGAGGGTCCCGTTGACCGCCATGATGCCGCCCAGCCCATAGACCATGGCGGTCGCGAGGGACGCCACGAGGGTCAGCATGACCAGGAACACCGTGCGGTTCACGGCGATCCGGACGCCCATGTCGCGCACGCGACCGGCCCGCTCGGCATACTCCGCATCCTCGATCTCGGCGCGTCCGAAGAGCTTGACCAACAACGCTCCTGCCACGTTGAAGCGCTCGGTCATCCGGGACCCGAGATCGGCGTTGTAGTTCATCGACTCGTAGGTCAGGCCGGCAAGACGGCGTCCCATGAGGCGCGCGGGGATGAGGAAGAAGGGCAGCAGCGCCAGCGCGGCCAGGGTGAGCGGCCACGACATGTAGGCCATGGTGGTCACGATCAGGACGAGGGAGACCGCGTTGCTCACCACGCCCGACATCGTTGAGGTGAAAGCCTGTTGGGCACCGATGACGTCGGTGTTGAGGCGACTGACCAGGGCTCCGGTCTGCGCCCGCGTGAAGAACGCGATGGGCTGGCGCAGCACGTGCGCGAAGACCTCGGTCCGCAGGTCATAGATGAGGCCCTCGCCGATACGCGAGGAGTACCAGCGTTGCACCAGGGTCAGCACCGCGTCGAAGAGCGCGAGCAGTGCGACGAGCAGCGAGAACTCGATGACGACGGCACGGTCCTGGCGCACCACGCCCTTGTCGATGAGCTCTCGCAGGATGAGCGGCGTGGCGGCGGCCAGCGAGGCCGCGATGACCACGAGCACGAGGAAGACCACGATCGCGCGGCTGTAGGGCTTGGCGTAGCCCATGACCCGGCGTGCGGTGCCCGGCTTGAGCCGGTGCTGCGCGACGTCCTGGTCGCGCGTGTAGGAGCGCATCATGCCCCAGCCCGACATCGACATGCCTTCTCCACTCCACCCGCCCTGCCCGCTCACGCGGACGGCGGCTCGCCTCGTTGACCTCAGTCCGAGAACACCGCTGGCGGCCGGTTACTTCCCCTGCTCGGCCGCCATGGCGGTGAGCAGCCGGGACTGGGCGGCACGTTCGGCCGCGCACTGATCAGCTCCGGGGGCGTCGACTGCGTTGCGCAGCAACGGCTTCAGCTCCCGGAGCGCGGCCTGCGGTGCTTCCAGTATGGCGTCCGCCAGATCGCGCGTCGTCGCGTCCAGGTCGTCACGGGGCACAGCGAGCTGGGCCAGCCCCAGTCGGACCGCTTCGTCCGCGTGCACGAGGCGACCCGTGGCACAGATCTCGAGGGCCCGGGCGTACCCCACCTGCCGGACCAACGGGGCAGTGCCCCCGAGGTCGGGGACCAGGCCAAGACTCGTCTCCTTCATCGAGAACGCCACGTCGTCCGCGGCGACCCGGAGGTCACAGGCCAGTGCCAGCTGGAAGCCGGCGCCGATGGCGTGCCCCTGCACCGCCGCGATCGTGACGGCGGGCACCGAACCCCACACGGTGAAGCCCTCCTGGAACCCGCTGATCGACTCCTCCAGCGACGCGGCACCGCTGCGCGCCAGCGCCGGCAGCGACGTCTCCCCGGGGACACCATCAGGGGTGAACATGCGCCGGTCGAGGCCGGCGGAGAACGACGAACCGGCCCCACGCACGATGACGACCCCCACGTCCGGGCCGAGGCCCCTTCCCACCTGCGCGAGGGCCGACCACAGGCTCGGTGTCTGGGCGTTGAGGTGGGACGGGTCCTCCAGGGTCAGGACGACCAGACGGCCCTCCCTCTCGACGTGCAGCATCGGGTGCGGCCGGGTGGTCTCGGATCGTGGGGTCTCGGGTGGTGGCGTCACAGCCGAGACTGTAGGCGATCGCCCGCTCAGGCCAGCGCGACGAGGTCGCGGTAGTCGGCGCTCCAGTGGTCCTCGACGCCGTCCGGCAGCAGCAGCACCCGCTCGGGCTCCAGGGCCTCGACCGCGCCCTCGTCGTGGCTCACGAGCACGACGGCGCCCTTGTAGGTGCGCAGCGCTCCCAGGATCTCCTCGCGGGAGGCGGGATCGAGGTTGTTGGTGGGCTCGTCGAGCAGCAGGACGTTGGCCGAGGAGACCACGAGCAACGCCAGGGACAGCCGGGTCTTCTCACCGCCGGAGAGGACCCCGGCCGGCTTGTGCACGTCGTCGCCGCTGAACAGGAACGAGCCCAGCACCTTGCGGGTCTCGGTCTCGCCGAGGTCCGGCGCGGCACTCTTCATGTTCTCCAGGACGGTGCGGGTGACGTCGAGGTTCTCGTGCTCCTGGGCGTAGTAGCCGAGCTTGAGGCCATGGCCCGCCCGGACCTCGCCCGTGTCGGGCGAGTCGATCCCGGAGAGGATCCGCAGCAGGGTGGTCTTGCCTGCGCCGTTGAGACCCAGCACCACGACCCGCGAGCCCCGGTCGATGGCCAGGTCGACGTCGGTGAAGATCTCCAGGGAGCCGTAGGAGCGAGACAGGCCGCCTGCCGTGAGTGGGGTCTTCCCGCACGGCGACGGGTCGGGGAAGCGCAACTTCGCCACCTTGTCGCTGGCCCGCTCCCCCTCCAGGCCGGCGAGCATGCGCTCCGCACGACGAGCCATGTTCTGGGCTGCGACGGCCTTGGTCGCCTTCGCCCGCATCTTGTCTGCTTGCGCCAGCAGGGTGCTGGCCTTCTTCTCGACGTTGGCCCGCTCCCGGCGCCGGCGGCGTTCGTCGGTCTCGCGCTGCTGCAGGTAGGCCTTCCACCCGACGTTGTAGAGGTCCATCTCGGCCCGGTTGGCGTCCAGGTGGAAGACGCGGTTGACCACCGCCTCGAGCAGGTCGACGTCGTGGCTGATGACCACGAGTCCGCCCTGGTAGGCCTTGAGGTGGTCGCGCAGCCACAGGACGGAGTCGGCGTCGAGGTGGTTGGTGGGCTCGTCCAGCAGCAGGGTCTGGGCGCCGGAGAAGAGGATCCGCGACAGCTCGACGCGCCGTCGCTGGCCGCCGCTGAGCGTCTCCAGCCGCTGGTCGAGGATCCGCTCCTCGAGCCCCAGGCTGGAGGCGATCGAGGCGGCCTCGGACTCGGCCGCATAACCGCCGCGCGCCGTGAACTCCGCCTCGAGCCGCGTGTAGCGGGCCATCGCCCTGTCGCGCGTCTCGTCGTCAGCACTGGCCATGGCGCCCTCGGTGTCGCGCAGCTGACGGATGATGACATCGAGCCCCCGGGCGGAGAGGATGCGGTCGCGTGCCAGGACCTGCAGGTCGCCCGTGCGCGGGTCCTGCGGCAGGTAGCCGACCTCGCCCGAGCTCATGACCTGCCCCTGCGCCGGGGCGCCGACCCCGGCCAGGACCTTGGTCAGTGTGGTCTTCCCCGCGCCGTTGCGGCCGACCAGTCCGATCCGGTCGCCCGAAGCGATGCGGAACGTCGCCCCCTCCAGCAGCAGGCGGGCGCCGGCGCGCAGCTCGATGCCGGTGGCGGCGATCACGGCGGGTCCTCCTTCGGTCGATTCTGCGGCGCACTGCGCCGGACGGCGTCACACGGTCCCGGGCACAGCACGGCACCAGTCCGCACGGGGCGGAGATCGGTGTGACCGGGGATCTGGTGGTTAGTCTACGTGCAGCATTGGCACCGGGCGGCCACGCCCGTACACGGCCGGAGGGCCCATGAGCTTCAACGACAACGTGCAGATCGACACCTCGTCCACGAGCGGCGGAGGGGGTGGGCGTGGACCCGGCGGTGGCGTGGCGGTCGGCGGGGTCGGCGGCGTGATCCTGCTGATCATCGCGCTCCTCTTCGGCGGAGGCGACATCTTCGGCGGCTCGGGCTCGCCGGGCGGTCAGGCCGCGCCTCAGCAACAGCAGCAGGGCTCCTCCGAGCAGTTCGCCAAGTGCAAGACGGGCGCGGACGCCAACAAGTACGTCGAGTGCCGTGTCATTGCCACCCAGAACAGTGTGGAGGCGTACTGGAAGAAGGAGCTGCCCCGTTACGGCCAGAACTACACCAAGGCGCAGCTGGTCCTCTACCAGGGATCCACGCAGAGCGCTTGCGGCCTCGCGTCCAATGCGGTCGGACCCTTCTACTGCCCCACCGACCAGACGGTCTACATCGATGCCAGCTTCTTCGACGAGCTGACCAACCGCTTCGGCGCCGACAGCGGTGCCCTGGCCCAGGAGTATGTCGTGGCTCACGAGTACGGCCACCACGTCCAGGACCTGCTCGGACTGCTCCAGAACGCCCAGCAGGACCCCCAGGGTGCCGAGAGCGGTGCGGTGCGCACGGAGCTGATGGCCGACTGCTTCGCCGGCCTGTGGGCGCACAGCGCCGCCAACACCAAGGACGCCAACGGCACGACCTACCTCAAGCCGTTGACGCAACGGGACGTGCAGTCGGCGCTCTCCGCCGCGGCGGCCGTGGGCGACGACCGGATCCAGCAGAAGGCCCAGGGCCGGGTGACGCCGGAGTCGTGGACCCACGGCTCGAGTGCCGAGCGGCAGAAGTGGTTTCTCACCGGCTACCAGAGCGGCGACGTGAACCAGTGCGACACCTTCAACGCAGCGAGCCTGGGCTGACGCGCATGCTGATGCTGCACGGACGTCTGGCATCGGTCCCGGGACGGAGGGACGAGCTCTTGGGCATTCTCCTCGAGGGCCAGGACTCCGAGCCCATGCCCGGCTGTCGCCTCTACCTCGTTGCTGTCGACGTAGACGATCCGGACGGCGTCTGGGTCACGGAGGTGTGGGACTCCGAGGACGCCCACACCGCTTCCCTCGAGCTCGAACACGTGAGGGAACGGATCACCCGTGCCATGCCGTTGATCGACCGATCCGGCATGCGGCAACAACGCCTCGACCCACGAGGTGGCGTGCCGGACGCAAAGGCCCTGAGCCCACGTGGGGCCAGCCCTCCTGATCATGCCCCCAGCCGCGACACCCTACCGGCCACAGGCACCGGCGAACCCCGTGACACCCGCTAGCCACACGACCTGCGGGAAGCGCCTCCGGACGGACGCCGGCGGAACCTTGCTTCGATGGGGCCATCGCCGAAGCGTGCCCGAGCCACGACGAGCAGCAGGCTCCAGGCATCACTGGACCGGCTCGCCATACTCGCCGAGAACGAGTGAGCCGGCCGCTGGCGCAAGCTGGGGGCCGGCGCCTCGCGGCACGCGATCCGCTGCCGGCCGGTCAACGGAGCCGGACGGCAAGGTCCGCCTCCGACAGTTCGTCGGCGAGGACCACGGGGCCGTCATACTCCTGCCTGGCCTGCTGCTGCGAGCGCTTCCGATCGTTGCCCGGCCAGAAGTGAGTGAGGACGAGGCGGCCGACATCGGCTCGACGCGCGAGACGCCCGGCGTCGATGGAGGTCATGAGCAGCGGGTCCTCGGGGGACCCAGGGTGCTGCTGCGTCCGGTCGGTCGCCTCGCACAACAAGAGGTCGCATCCACCGGCGAGCTGTTCCAGCTGCGGGCACGGGGCCGTGTCCCCGGTGTAGACGAAGGAGCCTGCGGGTGCATCGAAACGGACGGCGACGTTGGGGAGGTGGTGCGGGGTCGTGACCGCGGTGAGTCGCCAGGGCCCCACGACGATCTCACCAGGCAGGGCCACGAAGTCGAGGACCTGACTCGGGCCGTCAGGATCCTCGGGGTCGATCCCCGACAGGGTCTGCATCACCTGCGGTGGCGCGTACAAGGGCAGTCGGTGCCCTGTCCCGTGCATGGGGGCTGCATAGCGCCGCGCCCGGTAGAGCCCGTGGACGTCCACGAGATGGTCGGGATGTGCGTGTGTCACCACCACCGAGTCAACCTTTTCCGCGTCGCCACCCAGCACCGTCATCAGCCGGGACAGCGCACCGTAGCCCAGGTCGACCACCACTCGATGGCCGTCCAGCACCAGCAAGAGGCCGGCGCACGCTCTGCCGGGCTCGGGCCACGCACCGCAACTGCCCAGGATCCGCACGCTTGCGTTGGTCACTCGGCACAGCCTAGGGAAGCGGGCCCCGTCGGAGCAGCGTGCGCCGAGAGCCAGAGCCACCTCAGACGTCCCCGGCTCGCTCCCGCAGGAAGCGCCGCACCGTGGACGAGACGTCTCCGGCGAACTCGTCGAAGAACCCGTGCCGACCCCCCGCGATCGTGACGAGCTCCGCTCCGCGGATGCGCTCGGCTATGAGCTGGGCGTTCACGACAGGCGCCATCAGATCATCGCTGCCGTGCATCACCAACGTCGGCACAGCGACCTCGCCGAGCCGGTCCGCAGCATCGTGCCGAGCGCTGACGCGCAGGTGGAGAGCCTGCGCCCGCGAGGTCATCGTCGGGTCCCCCAGCAGCTGGCTGCGCCGTCCGTGTCCGAACCAGTCGGGGGTGTACTTCAGCCGCAGCAGGGCCCGCGTGCGCTCACGCGGATCTGGTTGCGACAGCTCCCTCCTGACTTCCTGGCTCCGCTCGACGGCGACCGCGCCACCGGGCGACGTGCAGGCCAGCACCAGCCTCTCGACGTGCCCGGGAGACTGTATGGCGAGCATCTGCGCCACCCCTCCCCCCATGGACGTGCCGTAGACGAAGGCACGTGGCGCCCCCGACGCGTCGAGCACCTCGCGGGCATCGTCCGCGAAGAGGCTGGTGGACCACTTGTCCTCCGCGGCGCGCGTCCCACCCGTCCCGCGGTAGTCGAAGGTGATGGTGCGGTGGGTGTCGGCGAACCGCTCCCGCAGACGCGTCCACCACGTGTGCGAATTGGCTTGTCCCTGCAGAAGGAGCAGCGCCGGCGCGTCGGCTCGGCCTGACTCCTGCACGGCGAGTGCGGTTCCATCGGCAAGCTCCACGATGCTGTGCCGCACCACGGACTGCTCAGGCCTCACCGAGCAACTCCGTGAGGGTGTGGCGGTAGCGGTCGAACGCCGCCTGTCCCGCGGACGTGATGTGCACCGAGGTCTCCGTGCTCCCCCGACGTCGCGACTTGGCCATCTCCACGTAGCCGCCCTCGTCCAGCTTGCGCAAGTGGGTGATGCGGTTGCCCGCCGTCAGATCGAGCAGCTGCTGCAGCCGCGCGAAACTGAGCGTGTTGTCGGCGCCGATCCCGGCCAGGGTCACCATGATCCGCAGCCTGGCAGGAGCGTGGATCAACGAATCGAGACCCTCGGTGGCCGCGCTCATGTGCCGGAGCCGCCTCTCGCGCGGGCGTCCGGCGAGTCACGCTCCTCGTCCGGCACCAGCGTTCCTCTCGACAGCGGTTCGTCGATGCCGATCCGCACGGACCTGCCCCGCCCCACCGCCTGTCGCAGGACCTCGAGCCGCGGGTCCGGCAGGTTCCACAGCTCCCGGCGCGGCAGCCGCGCCAAGGCGGCCAGCCGGCGGTCGGCCAGCACGTCCCGCACCAGCGCGCGGTCGCCGCCGACCACCAGGGCCGAGGGTGGCGAGCCCGGAGCAGGAATGATGATGCGTATGACGTGTTCCACCACCGAGCCGACCAGCGCCTCCGCCTGGTTGCCGCGTCGACGGGCGAAGCGCTGCTGCGACCAGCCGCCCGCCGCGGTGCGGGACTGCACGTAACGGGTCCCGCACTTGTGGCTGGTGAGCGTGCGGCCCTCGGCCCGCCCCACGGCATACCCTCCCCGTCGCACGAGGACGAGTCCGAGTGCCGCGGGCGGTGCGGCCCACTGTGCCAGTCCCTCCCCCATCACCGGAGGCGTCCCGCTCGCGGCGAAGGGCGTCAGGGACGCGCGAGCCCCGTCCGCTGCGCTGAGCAGCAGGCGGGGCCCGTCGGTGGTGCGGTCGGTCGCGCCATGGCGCTCCGTGAATCCTGCGACCCACCGGTCGATCCGCTCGGGATCGACCTCGAGCCAGCGCGTCACGCGGCCATGGCTGCCATGGCGGTCAGACGTTGAAGCCGAGGGCGCGCAGCTGCTCGCGGCCGTCGTCGGTGATCTTGTCCGGGCCCCACGGCGGCATCCAGACCCAGTTGATCCGGTGGCTGACGACGACGTCCTGGAGCGCCTGGCCCACCTGGTCCTCGATGACGTCGGTGAGCGGGCAGGCCGCGCTCGTAAGCGTCATGTCGATGATGGTGTGCGAGTGCTGGTCGACGGTCACGCCGTAGACGAGTCCGAGGTCGACCACGTTGATGCCGAGCTCGGGGTCGACCACGTCGCGCAGCGCCTCCTCGACATCGGCGACGTTGGGCGGGGTCGGTGTGCTGGCAGCGGTCGTGCCAGTGGTGGTCTCACTCATGAGGTCTCCCTGCTGGTGCTGGCGGGTTCTGGGGTTGGTCCGGCCTCACGGCCAGTCTGGTCGGGGATCGCGGTGATGTCGACCCCGGCCCGGGCGAGGGCGTCGGTCAACGCCGACCACCCGAGCATGGCGCACTTGATGCGCCCGGTGTACTTGGAGACACCGGCGAAGGCGACGCCGTCACCGATGACGTCCTCGTCGCCGCTGTCGGCGCCACGGCTGGTGAGCATCGTCCGCATGGCGGCGTAGACGCGCAGGGCCTCCGGCACGGTGCGGCCGATGACCTCGTCGGTCAGGACGGAGGTCGAGGCGGTCGAGATCGAGCAGCCGAGCGCGTCGTAGGAGACGTCGCGGATGGTGGCCGTGTCCCCCTCGCCCTCGAGCCGCACCCGCAGGGTGACCTCGTCACCGCAGGTCGGGTTGACGTGTTCCACCTGGCTGTCGAACGGCTCGCGCAGCCCGGCATGGTGCGGTCGCTTGGAGTGCTCGAGGATGAGCTCCTGGTAGAGATCCATCAGATGCTCACCTCGAAGACCTCCGGGACGCGGTCGAGAGCCGCGAGGAGCGCGTCGACCTCGTCGAGAGTCGTGTATGGCGCGAAGCTCGCCCGGGTGGTCGAGCTCAGCCCGAACCGGCGGTGCAGCGGCCACGCGCAGTGGTGGCCGACGCGCACGGCGACACCCGAGTCGTCGAGGACCTGGCCCACGTCGTGCGGGTGCACGTCCTTGACGACGAACGAGACGGCGCCGACGCGGTCGTCGGCGTCGGTGGGGCCGACGACCGTGACCCAGGGGCGATCGGCCAGGCCGGCCAGCAGGGCGGCGATCAGCTCGTGGTCGTGTGCGGCCAGCCGGGACATGTCCAGGGCGGTGAGGTAGTCGCAGGCGGCGGCCAGGCCGACGGCCTGCGCCGCCATCGGCACACCGGCCTCGAATCGCTGCGGCGGCGCGGCATACGTCGAGCCCTCCATCCGGACGACCTCGATCATCGAGCCCCCGGTGAGGAAGGGCGGCATCGCCGCGAGCAGCTCGGCCCGGCCCCAGAGCACCCCGATGCCCATCGGGCCGAGCATCTTGTGCCCGCTGAACGCGAGGAAGTCGACGCCGAGCCCGGCCACGTCGACGGGCAGGTGCGGCACCGACTGGCACGCGTCGAGCACGGTGAGGGCACCGACCTCTCGCGCACGTTCGACCAGGGTGGTGACGGGGTTGACGGTGCCCAGCACGTTGGAGACGTGGGTGAAGGCGATCACCTTGGTGCGCTCGCCCACCACGGTGTGCAGGTCGGACAGGTCGAGCCGGCCCTCGTCGGTGAGCCCGAGCCAGCGCAGCGTGGCCCCGGTCCGCCGGGCCAGCTCCTGCCACGGCACCAGGTTGGCATGGTGCTCCATCTCGGTCACGACGATCTCGTCACCGGGACGCAGCACGAATCGCTCCGCGACCTCGGGGTCCACCCCGGTCATGGCCCCGGGAGCACCGGCGTTGCTGAACGCGTAGGCCACGAGGTTGAGCGACTCGGTGGCGTTCTTGGTGAACACGACCTCGCCCGCCGGGGCGCCGATGAAGCGCGCCACGGTCTCGCGCGCGCCCTCGAAGGCGTCCGTGGCCTCCTCCGCGAGCAGGTGGGCACCGCGGTGGACAGCCGCGTTGTGCTGTTCGTAGAACGCCCGCTCCGCGTCGAGCACCCGCACCGGCTTGTGCGAGGTGGCGCCCGAGTCGAGGTAGACCAGCGGGCGGCCACCGCGCACGGTCCGGGTGAGGATCGGGAAGTCGGCACGCAGCCGCGCGACCTCCGGTGCCGTGAACGCCGTGGCACCCGCAGCCGAGCCGGATCGGGTCGGGCGGGTGGTGGTCGTCACAGCCGCCACGGCGCTCAGGCCTCGACCCTCGCGAAGCGGTCGTAGCCCTCGGCCTCGAGGCGGTCGGCCAGCTCGGGGCCACCCTCCTCGGCGACCTTGCCGTCGATGAAGACGTGCACGAAGTCGGGCTTGATGTAGCGCAGGATCCGCGTGTAGTGGGTGATCAGCAGGATGCCGACGTCGCTGCCGCTCCGGACCCGGTTGACGCCCTCGGACACGATCTTGAGGGCGTCGACGTCGAGGCCCGAGTCGGTCTCGTCCAGGATCGCGAAACGCGGCTTGAGCAGTTCCATCTGGAGGATCTCGTGCCGCTTCTTCTCACCACCGGAGAAGCCCTCGTTGACGTTGCGCTCGGCGAACGAGTCGTCCATCCGCAGGTTGCCCATCGCGTTCTTCACGTCCTTGACCCAGTGCCGCAGCTTGGGCGCTTCGCCGTCCACGGCGGTCTTGGCCGTGCGCAGGAAGTTGGAGACGCTGACGCCGGGCACCTCGACGGGGTACTGCATGGCGAGGAACAGACCGGCGCGGGCGCGCTGGTCCACGGTCATCGCGAGCACATCCTCGCCATCGAGGGTGACGGTGCCACCGGTCACGGTGTACTTGGGGTGGCCGGCGATGCTGTAGGCGAGGGTCGACTTGCCCGAGCCGTTGGGGCCCATGATCGCGTGCGTCTCACCCGACTTCACCGTCAGGTCGACGCCGCGCAGGATCTCCTTGACGCCGTGCTCGGTGTCGACGGTGACCGTGAGGCCACGAATCTCGAGGGTTGCCATAGGTTCAGTTCACTTTCCGGTAGCTGAGGGGTTCATGGGGTCCGCGCCGACGAAGACGTCGCCGTCCTCGATCTTGACCGGGTAGACCTGGACGGGACGGGTGGCCGGCAGGCCCGTGGGTGCGCCACTGCGCAGGTCGAAGCGCGAGCCGTGCAACCAGCACTCGACCTCGCCGTCCTCGACCTCGCCCTCGGACAACGAGATGTTCTCGTGCGTGCAGGTGTCGTCGATGGCGTGCACCGCCCCGGACGACTCGCGCACCACGGCGATGGCGTGCCCGTCGATCTCGACGCACACCGCGCCCACGTCGGGCAGGTCGTCCAGCGAGCAGACCTTGACGAAGGTGCCCTGGCTGGTGTCGATCTCGGTCACGCTGTCACCTCCGGTGCCACGGACGGGATGTCGTCGATCGTGGCCTCACCCATCGACACGGCCAGCTCGGCGTCGATGGCGACCATCAGTGGCTCCTGGACCTCCGGCACACCGATCCGGTGGATGATGTCGGCGAAGAAGCCGCGCACCACGAGCCGGCGCGCCATGTCCTCGGGGATGCCCCGCGACTGCAGGTAGAACAGCTGCTCGTCGTCGAACCGACCGGTGGCGGAGGCGTGCCCGGCGCCGATGATCTCGCCGGTCTCGATCTCCAGGTTGGGCACCGAGTCGGCGCGCGCGCCGTCGGTGAGGACGAGGTTGCGGTTGAGCTCGTAGGTGTTGGTGCCCAGCGCCTCGGCCCGGATCAGCACGTCACCGACCCAGACGGTGTGCGCCGTCTCCCCCTGCAGTGCGCCCTTGTACTCCACGTTGGAGATGCAGTTGGGCGTGCCGTGGTCGACGAACAGCCGGTTCTCCTGGTGCTGCCCGGCGTCGGCGAAGTAGACGCCGAGCGCCGTGGCGTCGCCGCCCGGCCCGGCGTAGCGAATGTTCGTGCAGACGCGCACCACGCGTCCACCCAGGGTCACCGCGATGTGCTTGAGCCGCGCGTCGCGACCGACCAGCGCGTCGTTCTGGGCCAGGTGGATCGCGTCCTCGTCCCACTCCTGCACGGTGACGAAGGTCAGGTCGGCGCCGTCGCCGACCCGGATCTCGACGTTGCCGGCGTGCTGGGCTCTACCGGAGTGGGCGAGCACCACCGTCGCCTTGCTGAAGGCGCCCGCGTCGACCACGGTGTGCCCGTTGCCGCGCCGCCCCTCATGGCCGGTCAGCCGCACCACGACGGGTTCGGTCAGCTCGGCCTCGGCCGGGATCCCGACATACATCGCCGAGGCGGTCCCGGCCCAGCCGGCGACCGCGGCCCGGTCGGCGGGGACGAAGGCCGTGCCGACCCGCGCGTCGTCCATCGGCAGGTCGAGCAGCTCGACCTGCTCGGGGGCCGAGGTCTCGCGGGTGATGGCACCGTCCTCGCTGCCCTCGATGGCGAACAGCCCGACCAGGCGGTCGACCGGCGCGAAGCGCCAGTCCTCCTCCCGCCCGCTCGGCTCGGGGAAGTCCGCGACGTCGAACGACGTCTTGCGCGCCGCACGTGACTCGTCCGGGATGAACGCCCCCTCTGTGTGGGGCTTTTCGGTGATCAGTGACATGTTTCCTCTGAGGCGTCGGTGATGGCTCGGGGTCCCCGCGAAGTGTCGGTGAGGCGAAGGAGCGGAGAACGTCGTGGTGCATCCATCAACCGACCGCTCCTTCCATCTGCAGCTCGATCAGGCGGTTGAGCTCGAGGGCGTACTCCATCGGCAGCTCACGCGCGATGGGCTCGATGAACCCGCGCACGATCATCGCCATGGCCTCTTCCTCGGTCAGACCGCGCGACATCAGGTAGAACAGCTGGTCGTCGCCGATCTTGGAGACGGTCGCCTCGTGGCCCATCTGCACGTCGTCCTCGCGGACGTCGACGTAGGGATAGGTGTCCGACCGGCTGATCTGGTCGACCAGCAGCGCGTCGCAACGCACCGTGGCCTTGCTGTGGTGGGCACCGTCCATGATCTGGACGAGCCCGCGGTATGACGACCGCCCGCCTCCGCGCGCCACCGACTTGGAGACGATGCTGGAGGAGGTGTAGGGCGCCGCGTGCACCATCTTGGCGCCGGCGTCCTGGTGCTGGCCCTCGCCCGCGAACGCGATCGAGAGGGTCTCGCCCTTGGAGTGCTCGCCGAGCAGGAACACGGCGGGGTACTTCATCGTCACCTTGGAGCCGATGTTGCCGTCGACCCACTCCATCGTGGCGCCCTCGGCGCAGCTCGCCCGCTTGGTCACCAGGTTGTAGACGTTGTTGGACCAGTTCTGGATCGTCGTGTAGCGCACGCGGGCGTTCTTCTTCACGACGATCTCGACGACGGCCGAGTGCAGCGAGTCGGACTTGTAGATCGGTGCCGTGCAGCCCTCGACGTAGTGCACGTAGGAGCCCTCGTCGGCGATGATCAGGGTCCGCTCGAACTGGCCCATGTTCTCGGTGTTGATCCGGAAGTAGGCCTGCAGCGGGATGTCGACGTGGATGCCCGGCGGGACGTAGATGAACGAGCCGCCCGACCACACCGCGGTGTTGAGCGAGGCGAACTTGTTGTCGCCGGCCGGGATCACCGAGGTGAAGTACTCGCGGAACAGGTCCTCGTGCTCGCGCAGGCCGGTGTCGGTGTCGACGAAGATGACGCCCTGCTGCTCGAGGTCCTCGCGGATCTGGTGGTAGACCACCTCGGACTCGTACTGCGCGGCGACGCCGGCCACGAGCCGCTGCTTCTCGGCCTCGGGGATGCCCAGCCGGTCATAGGTGTTGCGGATGTCCTCGGGCAGGTCATCCCAGGAAGCGGCCTGGGACTCGGTCGACTTCACGAAGTACTTGATGTTCTGGAAGTCGATGCCGGTCAGGTCGGAGCCCCACGTCGGCATCGGCTTCTTGTCGAACAGCCGAAGCGCCTTGAGCCGCAGCTTGGTCATCCACTCGGGCTCGTTCTTGCGAGTCTGCGAGATGTCGCGCACGACCTCCTCGGACAGGCCTCGTCGCGCCGTCTCGCCGGCCAGGTCGCTGTCGGCCCAGCCGTACTCGTAGGTGCCCAGCCCCTTCAGGCCGGGGTTGAGCTCTTCAATGTGGGTGCTCATCGAGAGAACCTTTCATCAGAGGTGTGCTGGGACGGGCGTGCCGTGCGCTCGGGGGTGGACGGGGTCGGGATGAACGTGGTGCAGACGTGCTCGCCGCCGGCGAGCGTGGCGAGGCGCTGCACGTGCACCCCGAGCATGCGGGAGAAGGCTTCGGTCTCGGCCTCGCAGAACTGCGGGAACTGCGCTGCGACGTGCTGCATCGGGCAGTGCCCCTGGCACAGCTGCACGCCCGCGAGCGGCCCGCCCTGGCCGACCGGCCGCGCCGAGGCAGCGTAGCCCTCGGCCGTCAGCGCCCGGACCAGGGCATCGGTGCGCGATGCCACGTCGTCGTCAGCTGCCTCGAGCTCCGCGGCACAGCGTGCCTCCAGCTCGGCGATGCGCTGGCGCGCAAAGGCGGACACGGCGTCCTCGCCCGCCTGCTGCTCCAGGAACCGCAGCGCGGCGGTGGCCACACCGTCATACGTGTTGCGCAGGGTCCGGTGCCCGCTCTCAGACAGGACGTAGCCGCGTGCGGGGCGGCCGCGCCGGCGCAGCCCGGCCGTCGCGGGCTCGCGCTCGTCCAGCGTGCCGTCCTCGACGAGGGCGTCGAGGTGCCGTCGCACCGCGGCAGGGGTCAGCTGCAGGTGCTCGGCCAGTCCGGCTGCGGTGATCGGGCCCTCCTCGGAGACGACGCGCAGCACCCGCTGTCGGGTGCTCGCTTCCATCTCTTCGATAAACACCACACCAGTGTGACGTAATTCCCCCGAGACCTCCAGAAAGGCTCACCTAACCTGACGGCCGCCCGGACGTGATCCTCGTCATACTCTCACCCGCCCCCCGCGCGAGGCGGCCCACCGCGGTCGGAAGCGCTCAGGGCGGCTGCCTAGACTCGGTGGTCGTGACCGATGCCGTGCGCCTGCGCAACCTCGCCAAGCGCTTCGGTCGCGTGGCGGCCGTGGACGGAATGACCTGGTCGGCGCAGCCGGGGCGTGTCACAGCGGTCCTCGGCCCCAACGGTGCGGGCAAGACCACGACCATCGAGTGCGCCGAGGGACTGCGCCGCGCGGACACCGGAGAGGTGCGCGTGCTCGGCGAGGACCCCTGGGGAGCCGGCGCCGACCACCGCGCCAGGGTGGGTGTGATGCTGCAGGACGGCGGGCTGCCCACCGGGAGCCGCCCCCTGCGCCTGTTGCGCCACCTGAGCCAGATGTATGCCGCGCCGCTGCCCCTCGAGCCTCTGGTCGAGCGTCTCGGCATCGCCGACTTCGACCGGACCACGGTGCGACGCCTCTCCGGCGGCCAGAAGCAGCGCGTCGCCCTCGCGGCAGCGCTCATCGGCCGACCCGAGGTGGCCTTCCTGGACGAGCCCACGGCCGGCCTGGATCCGCACGCCCGCCGCGACGTGTGGGACCTGGTGCGCGAGACCCGCGACTCCGGCTGCGCGGTGGTCGTCACCACGCACTCCTTCGCGGAGGCCGAGCGGCTGGCGGACCATGTCGTGATCGTCAGCGCAGGGAGGGTCGTCGGGGCCGGTTCGCTTCGCGAGCTGACCGCCGCGTGCTCGCTGGAGGACCTCTACTTCGACCTGACCGGGGAGGGCGACCGATGACCGCGGCGCCCACAGCCCCCGACAAGTCGATGGTCGCCGCGCCGGCCCGCGACCGGGTGCTGGCCCAGGCGCGGTTCGAGGCGGGGACCCTGCTGCGCAACGGCGAGCAGCTGCTCGTCTCCCTCGTGCTGCCGTGCCTGGCGTTGGTCGCGCTCACCCTCTCGTCGGTCCCGTCGCTCGGCGCCGGTCGCCGCGTCGACCTGGCCGTGCCGGGCGTGATCGCGCTCGGGATCCTCTCCACGGCGTTCACCGGACAGGCGATCGCGACCGGGTTCGACCGCCGCTACGGCGTCCTGCGGCTGCTCGGGGTCTCTCCGCTCGGCCGGTCCGGCTTGCTGGTGGCCAAGGCACTCGCGGTCCTGGTGGTCGAGGCGCTGCAGGTGGTGGTCATCGGTGTGATCGGCCTCGGTCTGGGCTGGGAGCCGCACTGGGTGGGTGTCCTCCCGGCGCTGCTCATCGGGCTGCTGGGCACCTGGACCTGGGTGGCCCTGGCCCTCCTGCTCGCCGGGACGGTGCGCGCAGAGGGCGTCCTCGCCGTCGCGAACCTGCTGTGGATCCTGCTGCTCGGGCTCGGCGGCGTGATCCTCCCCCGCGACCAGCTCTCCGGCGCCGCGTCGACCATCCTCGCGTTCCTGCCCTCCAGCGCCCTCGGCGACGGGTTGCGCACGGCCTTCACCCAGGGCCGGCTGGACCTCGTCCCCCTGGTGGTGCTCCTCGTGTGGGGCGCCGTGGCCACGCTGCTGGCCTCCCGGCTGTTTCGCTGGTCCGACTGAACGGCTCGCCGGCCCGACGTGGGGAGTGATCGTGGGGTTTGCGACAGCGGGCTGTCGCAAACCCCACGATCATTTCCTACGGGTGAGACCGGCGCCGACCACCACGTCGGTCCCCGACTCGGTGCGGGGCCGCCTCACCACGGCGGCGTGCAGGGCCACCACGGGAGCCAGCAGCAGCGCCGCCCCGATCCAGACCGGGTGCTCCCCGAATCCGCAGGCGAGCAGCAGCAGGACGGCGAGGACTCCGGGCAGGACGAGGTATGGCGCGTCGCGTCGCCTCGAGCGCGCCGGTCGCATCAACCAGGCGAGGCGCGCTGCCATCAGCCCCATGACCGCGTAGGCCACCGCTCGCGCCGGCTCCGGCGTGGTCAGGGCCGACCAGGTCCCGGCGGCCACCATCGTGGCCGCGGACGCGCCGGCCAGGCGGTCGCCGGGGGCACCCCTCGCACGCCGACCACGTGCTCGAGCGCCGTGACGTGCCGCGTCCGCTGGCGCAGGACGCGAACCGGTGGCGAGATCGTTCGGGCGAGGGTCGGCAGGGGTTGCGCGGGGTGCCACGTGGACAGGGCGAGCGGGCCTCGTCAGGTGCCGGGTCGTCATACCCTCCAGTCAGCCAGCCGAGGGGCGGGCGCACCATCGGCCACCACCCCGAGCCGTCCCTGAGCCGACCCTGATCCGGCCCTGAGCACCGCTCGACCTACCATCGGGGGGTGGCAACCCCCTCCCCTCGGGCCTCGCTGTGGCTGCGGCGCGTCCTCGTCTTCAACCTCGTCGTCGAGGTGCTCATCGTCGTCACCGGTGGGCTGGTCCGGCTCACCGGATCGGGCCTCGGCTGCCCGTCCTGGCCGCACTGCGTGCCGGGGTCGTTCGTCCCGGTCGCCCACCAGGCGCAGGGCTTCCACAAGTACATCGAGTTCGGCAACCGGACGCTGACCGGTGTCGTGAGCATCGCGGTGGTCGCCGTGATCGTCGGGCTCTGGTTCTGGGCGCCGACGCGCCGCCGACTGCTGCGACCGGCGTTCCTCGTCCTCGCGGGAGTCGCCGCCCAAGCGGTGATCGGGGGCATCACGGTCCGCACCGGCCTCAACCCGGCGATCGTCGCCGGGCACTTCCTGGTGTCCATGCTGCTCGTCGCCACGTCCGCGTGGCTGCTCGAGCGCTACGACGAGGGCGACGGGCCGCCACGGACCCTTGTGCGACCCGAGATCCGCGGACTGGCCGCGCTGGCGAGCGTGCTCGCGGCCGTGATCCTGGTGCTCGGCACCCTCGTGACGGGCTCGGGACCGCACTCGGGCGACGCCCAGGAGCCCGCCCGCCTCGGCCTCGACCCGCGCTCCATGTCGTGGTTGCACGCCGATGCGGTGATGCTCTTCGTCGGTCTCGTCGTCGCCGTGCTGCTCGCGGTCAAGGTCACCGACGCGGGCGCGCGTCCCCTGCGCGCCTGGCTCCTCGTGCTGGCCGTGACCCTGGGCCAGGGCGTCGTCGGTTACGTGCAGTACTTCACCGGGCTTCCCTGGCCGGTCGTGCTCGTGCACATGCTCGGGGCGAGCCTGCTCGTCGTCTCCCTGGTGCACGGAGTGCTCAGCCTGCGCGTGCGCGAGCCCGTGCCCCTCACCGCGCCGGTCGCGCACGCTCCCGACACGGCCGAGGCGCCCGCCTGAGATTGATGGCAGGACGCCCTGCCGTGCCAGTTCCGCGGGTCCGTGGACTCTGCACCCGGCTGGGCCGAGCGGTCAGAGGGAGAGGTGCAGCAGAGGGTCGATGGCCACGCCCAGGAACAGCAGCGTGAGGTAGCTGATCGAGTAGTGGAACAGGCGCATCGCGCGGAGCGCCTTGGCGTCCGCGCCGGCCCGGGCCCGGGACAGCAGGCGGTGCGCCTCCACGAGGAACAGCGCGCCGGACACGACCGCGACCACCAGGTAGAGCCAGCCCATCGACGCGACCGGCACCAGCGCCAGGGAAGCGGCCACCGTGGCCCAGGTGTAGAGCACCACCTGGCGGGCCACCGCGAGGTCCTTGGCCACCACCGGCAGCATCGGCACGTGCGCCGCCGCGTAGTCCTCCTTGAACCGCATCGACAGCGGCCAGTAGTGCGGCGGGGTCCAGAAGAAGACCACCAGGAACAGGACGACCGCCGGCCATTCGACCTTGTTGGTGACGGCCGACCACCCGATGAGCACCGGCATACAGCCCGCGACCCCACCCCACACGATGTTCTGGGACGTGCGCCGCTTGAGCAGCATCGTGTAGAAGCCGACGTAGAGCACGATCGCGCCGAGCGAGAGTGCGGCCGAGAGCCAGTTCACGAGCAACCCGAGCCACACCACCGAGAGCGCGCCCAGCACGATGCCGAAGACCAGGGCCGCCCGCGGGGTGATCGCTCCCGTGACCAGGGGCCGGTTCGACGTGCGGTGCATGACCTTGTCGATGTCGCGGTCGAGGTAGCAGTTCAGGGTGTTGGCCGAGCTCGCCGAGAGCGTGCCGCCCACGAGGGTCGCGGCGACCAGCCACGCCGGCGGGAAACCGCGCTCGGCCAGGAACATCACGGGAAAGGTCGTGACAAGCAGCAACTCGATGATCCGGGGCTTGGTCAGCGCCACGTAGTCGTGGACCACGCTCCGGAACCCGCCGGTCCTGACGGCACCGGAGCCAGTCGTCGACGCGTGGGAGCGCGGCTCGAGAGCGGTCACGATGTCCTTCGGTCGGTGGTGCGGTGGGAGTGTGTCGTGGCGGGGGCGGATGGCCGTGCCGAGTCTATCTCGCCGAGACCTCCACCCGGGCCCGGCCTACCCGAGGCCGCCGTGCCCTGACGGGACTAGGCTCGCCACGAGCGAAGGACCACCAGCCCACGAAGGAGCCGTGATCGTGACCGCAGGGACCGAGCAGAACCGACTGGGCCGGCGTGACCCCGCCCTGGCCCTCCCCGTCGCCGACCAGGTCGGCTGGAACGACCTCGACGTGCGTGCCGTCGACACGGTCCGCGTGCTCGCGGCGGATGCCGTGCAGAAGACCGGCAACGGTCACCCCGGCACCGCGATGAGCCTCGCGCCGGTGGCCTACCTCCTCTACCAGAAGGTCATGCGCCACGACCCGAGCGACGCCCACTGGCTCGGCCGCGACCGGTTCGTCCTGTCCTGCGGGCACTCCAGCCTCACGCAGTACATCCAGCTCTACCTGTCCGGCTACGGCCTGGAGCTGTCCGACCTGGAGGCCCTGCGCACCTGGGGGTCCAAGACGCCCGGCCACCCCGAGGTCCACCACACCACCGGCGTGGAGATCACGACCGGCCCACTCGGCTCCGGGCTCGCCTCCGCAGTCGGTATGGCGTTCGCCCAGCGTCGCCAGCGGGGCCTGTTCGACCCCGACGCGGCACCCGGCGAGAGCCCGTTCGACCACCACATCTACGTGCTGGCGTCCGACGGCGACATCATGGAGGGCGTCTCGTCCGAGGCGAGCTCGCTGGCCGGTCACCAGGAACTGGGCAACCTCACCCTGATCTACGACGCCAACCAGATCTCGATCGAGGACGACACCGACATCTCGTTCTCCGAGGACGTCGCCAAGCGCTACGAAGCCTACGGCTGGCACGTCGAGACGGTCGACTGGCGCGAAGGGCACCCCTACACCGAGAACGTCGACGCGCTGTATGCCGCCATCGAGAGCGGCAAGCACGTCACCGACAAGCCGACCCTCGTGGTGCTGCACACCATCATCGCGTGGCCGGCGCCGACCAAGCAGGACACCGGCGCCTCCCACGGCTCGGCCCTCGGCGCCGACGAGGTCGCAGCCACCAAGCGGCTGCTCGGGTTCGACCCCGAGCAGAACTTCGCGGTGGAGGACGACGTCATCGCCCACGCCCGTCAGGTGGTCGAGCGCGGACAGAAGGCGCACGCCGACTGGCAGCCCTCCTTCGACGCCTGGCGCGAGGCCAACCCCGAGCGGGCCGCACTCTACGACCGGGTTTCCGCACGCCAGTTGCCCGACGGCTTGGATGAGGCCCTGCCGACCTTCGAGGCGGACGAGAAGGGACTGGCCACCCGCGCGGCGTCGGGCAAGGTCCTGAACGCCCTCGCCGACGTGATGCCGGAGCTCTGGGGTGGGTCGGCCGACCTGGCCGGCTCCAACAACACCACCATGGAGGGCGTCCCGAGCTTCATCCCCACTGGCAAGCAGACCGAGGAGTTCCAGGGCAATCCCTACGGCCGCACGCTGCACTTCGGCATCCGCGAGCACGGGATGGGGATGATCCTCAACGGCATCGCGCTCGAGGGACTCACCCGGCCCTACGGCGGCACCTTCCTGGTCTTCTCCGACTACATGCGGCCGGCGGTCCGGCTCGCGGCCATCCAGCAGCTGCCCGTCACCTACGTGTGGACGCACGACTCGATCGGCCTCGGCGAGGACGGGCCCACCCACCAGCCGGTGGAGCAGCTGGCCGCGCTGCGCGCCATACCGGGCCTGGACGTCGTCCGCCCGGCGGACGCCAACGAGACCGCCGTCGCCTGGCGCACGGTGCTCGGTCACCACGACCGGCCCGCCGCGCTGGCGCTCACCCGGCAGGCCGTGCCGACGGTCGACCGGTCCACCTACGCGTCCGCCGACGGTGTCGCCCGCGGCGGCTACGTGCTCGCGGAGGCGGATGGCGGCACGGCCCAGGTCATCGTCATCGCCACCGGCTCCGAGGTCAGCATCGCGCTGGACGCACGCGCCACCCTCCAGGCCCAGGGCGTGCCGGCCCGGGTGGTGTCCATGCCCTGCCGCGAGTGGTTCGAGGCCCAGGACGACGCCTACCGTGAAGAAGTGCTCCCCCACGGTGTCCGGGCGCGGGTCAGCGTCGAGGCGGCCGTCGCGTTCGGCTGGCGCGACCTCGTCGGCGACGCCGGGCGCTCGGTCAGCCTGGAGCACTTCGGTGCGTCGGCCGACTACAAGGTCCTCTACCAGGAGTTCGGCATCACCGCGGAGGCCGTCGTCTCCGCCGCACAGGAATCCATCAAGGCTGCAGGAGGCAACTGACATGGCACCACAGAACGGCAATCTCAAGGCCCTCTCGGACGCCGGGGTCTCCATCTGGCTCGACGACCTCAACCGGTCCCTGATCACCGACGGTGGGTTGCAGCAGCTCATCGACGAAAAGTTCGTCGTGGGCGTGACGACCAACCCGACGATCTTCGCCACCGCGCTGTCCGAGGGCTCCGCCTACAACGCGCAGGTCAAGGACCTGGCCGAGGCGAGCAAGGACGTCCACGGTGCCGTCTTCCAGATCACGACCGAGGACGTACGCACCGCCTGCGACGTGATGCGTCCGGTCTACGACCGCACCGACGGGCTGGACGGACGGGTGTCGATCGAGGTCGACCCGGGCCTGGCCGGCGACACCGCTGCGACCGTCGAGGAGGCGAAGCACCTGTGGGCCACGGTGGACCGGCCCAACGCCTACATCAAGATCCCGGCCACGGTGGAGGGGCTGTCGGCCATCTCGCAGACCCTGGCGGAGGGCATCAGCGTCAACGTCACGCTGATCTTCTCCCTCGACCGATACCGCGGCGTGATGAACGCCTTCCTCACCGGCCTCGAGCAGGCTCGTGAGGCCGGCAAGGACCTGTCGCAGATCCGGTCGGTGGCTTCCTTCTTCGTGTCCCGGGTGGACAGCGAGGTCGACAAGCGGTTGGACGCCCTGAACGAGCAGGGCGACAACGCCGAGATCGCGGCGCTCAAGGGCAAGGCAGGCATCGCCAACGCCAGGCTCGCCTACCAGGCCTACGAGGAGGTCTTCTCCACCCCGCGCTGGGCCAACCTGGAGGCCGACGGCGCACACCGGCAGCGTCCCCTGTGGGCGTCCACCGGAGTCAAGAACCCGGACTACCCCGACACCATGTATGTCGTGGAGCTGGTCGCTCCCAACACGGTCAACACCATGCCCACCAAGACGATGGAGGCCGTCGCGGACCACGGCGAGATCAAGGGCGACCAGGTCACGGGTCACTACGAGGACGCCAGGCAGGTGCTCGACGCCCTCGAGCGGGTCGGTGTCCCCTACGCCGACGTCGTCGACGTGCTCGAGAAGGAGGGCGTCGAGAAGTTCGAGAAGTCCTGGAGCGACCTGACCGGAAGCGTCCGGTCCGAGCTGGAGAAGGCCAAGGGTGACGACAGCTACGTCGAGGAGGGCAAGTGAGCTCGTCCAGCGTGACTGTGGTCGCCTCGGGCGCCGCTGCTGACGCGGTCGCCCGTCACGTGCCCACGCTGGTCAAGGAGGGTTTCGCGGGCAAGCTCTTCGCGCAGGACCCGACGTTGTGGGGCCACGACGCGGAGGCCGAGTCCGGCAAACGACTTTCCTGGGTCGACCTTCCCCGAAGCTCCAGGCCGTTGGTCGGCGAGGTGGCCGCGTTGCGCGAGCACTTCACCAGCCAGGGGCTCGACCACGTGGTGCTCTGTGGGATGGGCGGTTCGTCCCTCGCACCCGAGGTAATCACCGCCACCGCGGGGGTGCCCCTCACCGTGCTCGACTCCTCGGACCCGGACTACGTCCGGGCCGCGCTCGAGGACCGTCTGGACCGGACCGTCGTGGTGGTGTCGAGCAAGTCCGGCTCCACGGTCGAGACCGACTCGCAGAAGCGGGCCTACGAGCACGCGTTCACCGAGGCGGGCATCGATCCGACCGAGCGGATCGTCATCGTCACCGACCCGGGCAGCCCGATGGATGAGGCGGCCCGAGCCGCGGGATACCGCGTGGTCAACGCCGATCCCGATGTGGGTGGGCGCTATTCAGCCCTCACGGCCTTCGGACTGGTGCCGAGCGGTTTGGCCGGTGCCGACATCGAGGCGCTGCTGGACGACGCCGAGGCGGTGGCCGACCTGCTGGCCGCGGACGACGAGGCCAACCCTGCGCTGCGCCTCGGCGCAGCGCTCGGCGGCACCGACCCCCTGCGCGACAAGCTCCTCCTGCGCGATGCGGGCACCGAGATCATCGGCTTCGGCGACTGGGCCGAGCAGCTGATTGCCGAGAGCACCGGCAAGAACGGCACGGGACTCCTGCCGGTCGTGGTCGGCACGGGCGGCCCTTCCGGCCCCGAGCTGGCCGCCGACGAGCTCGTGGTGCTGCTCCAGCCGGCCGAACAGTCCGACGAGCAGGTCGTCGAGGGCGACTCGGTGGGCGTGTCCGGCACACTCGGCGCACAGCTGCTGCTCTGGGAGGCCGCCGTCGCGACGGCCGGTCGACTCCTCGGCATCAACCCGTTCGACCAGCCCGACGTCGAGAGCGCCAAGCAGGCCGCCCGCGACGTGATGGCCGGCGGTGGCGGCGCCTCCGCCGGGCCGGCCTTCACCGACGGGGCCATCGAGGCGCGCGCCCTCGGCGGCGACTGGCTCGGTGAGGCGGGCAACGTGCCGGCCGCCGTCGAGGCACTGCTCGGTCAGCTCGACCCGGAGCGGGGCTACCTCGCGGTCATGGCCTACCTCGACCGCGTCGAGGACGCCTCCTTGGCGGACGTGCGACAGGTGCTGGCCGAACGCGTGCGGCGCCCGGTCACCTTCGGCTGGGGACCACGTTTCCTGCACTCGACCGGGCAGTACCACAAGGGCGGCCCGGCCACCGGCGTCTACCTGCAGGTGACCTCCGCACCGCGACAGGACCTCCCGGTCGCGGGACGTGACTTCACCTTCGGGGAGTTCATCGCCGCCCAGGCGGCCGGCGACGCCAAGGTCCTCGCGGAGCACCAGCGCCCAGTCCTGCGCCTGCACCTGACCGAGCACGACGCGGGTCTGGCGCAGCTGCGCGGCGTGCTGGGACTGGCCGAGTCGCAGGTGACCGACAGCGGAGGTAGCCGGTGAGCCCGTCCCGCATCGCCCAGGGCGTCAACCCGCTGCGCGACCCGCGCGACAAGCGCCTGCCGCGCATCGCGGGGCCGTGCGGCCTCGTCCTGTTCGGCGTCACCGGAGACCTGGCCCGCAAGAAGGTCATGCCGGCCATCTACGACCTGTCCAACCGCGGTCTGCTGCCCCCGGGCTTCAGCCTGGTCGGCTTCGCTCGTCGCGACTGGGCCGACCAGGACTTCGGCAAGATCGTCTACGAGTCGGTGCGCGAACACGCCCGGACCCCGTTCCGCGAGGACGTCTGGCGCAACCTGGCCGACGGGTTCCGTTTTGTGCCAGGCACGTTCGATGACGACCACGCGTTCCAGCTGCTCAGCAAGACGGTGGCCGAACTGGATGAGGCCCGCGGGACCGGCGGCAACCACGCCTTCTACCTGTCGGTGCCACCGGCCTTCTTCTCCGTGGTCTGCCAACAGCTCGACGAGAGCGGCCTGTCCACCCCCCGGCCCGGCACCTGGCGCCGGGTCGTCATCGAGAAACCCTTCGGCCACGACCTCAAGAGCGCCCGCGCGCTCAACGAGATCGTGGAGGGAGTCTTCCCACCGGACTCCGTCTTCCGGATCGACCACTACCTGGGCAAGGAGACGGTGCAGAACCTGTTGGCGCTGCGCTTCGCCAACCAGCTGTTCGAGCCGGTGTGGAACGCCAACTACGTGGACCACGTGCAGATCACCATGGCGGAGGACATCGGCATCGGCGGCCGTGCCGGCTATTACGACGGGATCGGGGCGGCCCGCGACGTCATACAGAACCATCTGTTGCAGCTGCTCGCGCTCACGGCCATGGAGGAGCCCGTCTCCTTCCATGCCCAGGACCTGCGGGCGGAGAAGGAGAAGGTGCTGTCGGCGGTCCGCCTTCCCAAGGACCTGGCCAAGAGCACCGCGCGTGGTCAGTACGCCGCCGGATGGCAGGGCAGCGAGCAGGTCGTCAGCTACTTCGGCGAGGAGGGGATCCCCTCCACCTCGACCACCGAGACGTATGCCGCGGTGAAGCTCGAGATCGACACGCGTCGGTGGGCCGGGGTGCCGTTCTACCTGCGCACCGGCAAGCGGCTCGGCAAGCGGGTGACCGAGATCGCGGTGGTCTTCAAGCGGGCACCGCACCTGCCCTTCAGCGATACCGCGACCGAAGAGCTCGGTCAGAACGCCATCGTCATCCGGGTGCAGCCCGATGAGGGTGTCACGATCCGCTTCGGCTCCAAGGTCCCGGGCGCGGGGTCGATGGAGGTGCGCGACGTGACCATGGACTTCGGCTATGGCAGTGCCTTCACCGAGTCGAGTCCCGAAGCCTACGAACGGCTGATCCTCGACGTACTGCTCGGTGATCCACCGCTGTTCCCTCGGCACGAGGAGGTCGAATTGTCCTGGAAGATCCTCGACCCGGTGGAGGAGTTCTGGGCCAAGAAGGGCACACCGGAGCCGTATGCCGCAGGCGGCTGGGGACCGGCCAGCGCCGATGAGATGATGCGCCGGGACGGGCGCCACTGGAGGATGCCTTGACCACCCCGCTCAGTTCTCCACTCGTTCCTCGCTCCGATACTGATCGGGGACCCCGGTGATCGTCGACCTGCCGAGCACCTCGACCACAAGCATCAGCAAGCGCCTCGTCCGGATGCGCAACGAGATGGGCGCCACCACCCTCGGCCGAGTCCTCACGCTGGTCGTCCTGGTCAACGAGACCGACGCCGACCAAGCGATCGAGGACGCCAACGACGCGAGCCACCAGCACCCGTGCCGCATCGTCGTGGTCATCCGGGGCGACAAACGCGGCGCCAACCGGCTCGACGCGCAGATCCGGGTGGGCGGCGACGCCGGGGCCAGCGAGGTGGTGGTGATGCGCCTCTACGGCAAGCTGGCCGACCACGGGCACAACGTGGTCACCCCCCTGCTGCTGCCCGACTCCCCCATCGTGGCCTGGTGGCCCACCGAGGCACCCGACGACGTCGCGACGTCCCCGCTCGGCCAGATGGCGGGACGGCGCATCACCGACGCAGCCACCGGCAGCAAGCCGCACGTGCAGCTGGCCAAGCGGGCCATGACCTACCGCGCGGGCGACACCGACCTGGCGTGGACCCGCGTCACATTGTGGCGGGGTCTGCTCGCCGCGGCGTTGGACCAGCCGCCCTACGAGCCGGTCCTCGAGGCCACGGTCTCCGGCGCCGGGGACTCACCGAGCACCGACCTGCTGGCCGCCTGGCTCGCTCTCACGCTCAAGTGCCCGGTGCGCCGCACGCGCGGCCGCAACGGGGTGGGGATGACCAGCGTGCGCCTCGAGCGCAAGAGCGGACCGGTGGACCTGGTGCGTCCCGACGGACGGGTCGCCACCCTCGCCCAGACCGGCCAACCCGTCCGCCGCATCTCACTGGCTCGGCGCACGACCGCACAGTGCCTGGCCGACGAGCTGCGGCGCCTCGACCGCGATGAGGTCTACGAGGAGGTCCTGACCAAGGGCCTGCAGCTCATCGACCCCAAGAAGGGCATGCCCACCAGCGAGGCCGTGGCAGAGGGCGAGGCGCCCTCGTTGCAGCAGTCACGTCGAGCGGCCCGCGCGGCGGCTCGGCGCAACAAGGACATCGGCAGCAGCAAGATGGTGCAGTCGCCGTCTCCGGAGGGCAAGGGAACGGCCCGCTCCGACACGAAGGCGGTCAAGGAGGCCGCGGCCCGCAAGCTCAAGGCGAAGACAGAAAGCGGCACCAAGGAGCCGGGCAAGCGGGACGCCGCCACGAAGGGCCAGGGGAAGGGCTCGACGTGACCGATCGCACGCCCGGCGTGGTGGTCCACGCGGACCGGCAGACGCTGGCGGAGGCTGCCGCCGACCGGATGGTCACGACCGTGGTCGAGGCGCAGTCCGCCCGCGGGCGGGCCGACGTTGTCCTGACCGGCGGCTCGATGGGCTCGGCCCTCCTCGTGGCACTGGGCTCGTCGCCCGGTCGGGACGCCATCGACTGGTCCGGGGTCGACCTGTGGTGGGGTGACGAGCGCTACCTGCCGGCCGGGGACCCCGACCGCAACGAGACGCAGGCACGAGACGCTCTGCTCGACCAGCTCCCGCTGGATCCGTCGCGGGTCCACCCGATGCCCGCGGCTGGGGACGACTCCGACGTCGACGCAGCGGCCGCACGGTATGCCGAGCAGCTGGCGGCCCGCGCCGCCGAGGAGTCACCTCGCCAGGACGTGCCGACGTTCGACCTGCTGCTGCTCGGTGTCGGACCGGACGCCCACGTCGCGTCTCTCTTCCCCGAGCACCCCGCTCTGCACGAGCAGGACCGCAGTGTCATCGGGGTCCGCGGCGCCCCGAAGCCGCCACCGACCCGGATCTCCCTGACCTTCCGCGCCCTGTGTGCCGCGCACGACGTCTGCTTCCTGGTGTCGGGCTCGGACAAGGCGGACGCGGTGGGCCTGGCGTTGTCGGGCACAGGACCGATGCAGGCCCCGGCCGCCGGTGTCCGCGGTGTCCGCTCCACCACCTGGCTGCTCGACCGCGCTGCGGCTGCTCGCGTGCCGCGGCAGCTGGTGCGTCCTGCAAGCCCCTGACCAGTCCCTGACCGGCTCCGGCTGGGGAGGAGCCGCGGCGGGCACTCTGCCGCGGCAGAACCGTGCCGCGGCAGAACGGTTCAGCGGATCAGTCCGCGATCGCGCAGGTTGGACAGGGCTTCGTCGAGGATGGCCTGGCCGTCGGCGTCGTTGCGCCGCTCCTTCACGTAGGCCAGGTGCGTCTTGTACGGCTCGGCCCGCGGCGGGGCCGGAGGGTTGGTCTGGTCCTGACCCGCAGGGAACCCGCATCGCGGGCAGTCCCACAGTTCGGGCACGACCAGCTCGGCCTCCTCGGCGAAGCTCGGACGGGTCTCGTGGCCGTTGGAGCACCAGTAGGACACGACGACACGCGCCGCGGCCTCTCCCCTCTCCGCCTCGCCCATCGGTCCGGCGCCGACCCGGCTGCCGCGAATCGCATTACCACTTGCCACGTTGGTGACTCCTTGAGGTCGGTGCCGGCTGGGCGGGTGTCGGGGGTCGGTGGGTCAGAGCCCGAAGCGGTTGATCAGCCCGATCCCGACGATCGCCGCGAACCAGATGATCGCCACGGCCACGGTGAACCGGTCGAGGTTGCGTTCGGCGATCGACGACCCACCCAGGTTGCTCGTGACGCCACCGCCGAACATGTCGGACAAACCGCCGCCCTTGCCCTTGTGCATCAGGATGAGCAGGGTCAGGAAGATGCCGCCGACGATGAGGAGCACCTCGAGGCCCGTCTTCACTGCTGTCACGTTCGTCCACCCGTCAAATCTCGGTCGTCGGTCGGGATCAGGGCCGTGCGCACGGCCAGACGGCTCACGTCCTCAGCGGCCCGCAGGATCCTGCGTCAGGATACACCGAGCGCTGCGGGCGCCGGGGTGGTCCCCGCCCGCGCGCTGGGGTTCAGGCCGTCTGCAGGTGGTCGCGGTAGCGACAGATCGAGGCGAAGTCGTCGACCACGATCGAGGCTCCCCCCACGAGCGTTCCGTCGACGTCCTCCTCCGACATGAGCGCGGCGACGTTGCCGGGCTTCACCGAGCCGCCGTAGAGGATGCGTATGCCGTCCGCCGTGTCGCCGGAGTAGAGCTCGGCCAGGCGGGTGCGGACACCGGAGCAGACCTCCTGGGCGTCCGCGGGGGTGGCGACCTCGCCGGTCCCGATCGCCCACACCGGCTCGTAGGCCACGACCAGGCCCCGCGCCTGCTCCGGGGTGACTCCGTCCAGCGCGGTGTCCAGTTGCGAAGTGCAGTGGGCCACGTGCCCCTGGTCCTGCCGCACGTCGAGCGACTCGCCGACGCACAGGATGGGGGTGAGGCCGTGCCGGAGCGCCGCCTTGACCTTCGCGCCCACGACCGCGTCGTCCTCGCCGTGGTGCTCCCGGCGCTCGCTGTGCCCGACGAGCACGTAGTGGCAGCCCAGCTTGGACAGGAACGCCCCGGAGACCTCCCCGGTGTAGGCACCCGAGTCGTGCACGGACAGATCCTGGGCGCCGAACCGGAGGTCGAGCTTGTCTCCCTCGACCAGGGTCTGCACGCTGCGCAGGTCGGTGAAGGGCGGTAGCACGGCGACCTCGACGGCCGCGTAGTCGTGCTTGGCGTCGCGCAGGGTCCAGTCCAGCTTCTGGACCAGGTGGGTGGCCTGCAGGTGGTCGAGGTTCATCTTCCAGTTGCCGGCCATCAGCGGGGTGCGCCCCGTCGCCGGGGGGTTGTTGCGTGCCATGCGTGCTCAGCCCTCCAGGACCGTGAGACCGGGGAGCTGCTTGCCCTCAAGGTACTCCAGGCTCGCACCCCCGCCGGTGGAGATGTGTCCGAACTGGTCGTCGTCGAAGCCGAGCTGGCGCACGGCCGCTGCCGAGTCGCCGCCGCCGACGACGGTGAGAGCCCCGCCGGCCGTCACCTCGGCGAGCGCCTGCGCCACGGCCTTGGTACCGGCCGCGAAGGGAGCCATCTCGAAGGCCCCCATCGGACCGTTCCAGAACACCGTGCGGGTGTCGGTGAGGGCGGCGGCGAACGCCTCGGCCGAGTCCGGACCGATGTCCAGGCCGATCCGGTCAGCCGGAATGGCCTCGGCCGACACGACCTCGTGGTCGGCGTCGGCGGAGAACTCGGTCGCAGCCACGATGTCGGTGGGGAGCACGATCTCCACACCGCGCTCCCGGGCCAGGTCGAGGTAGCCCTTGACGGTGTCGATCTGGTCGCGCTCGAGCAGGCTCTTGCCGACCTCGTGGCCCTGCGCGGCCAGGAAGGTGAACACCATGCCGCCGCCGATGAGCAACCGGTCAGCGGTCTGCAGGAGGTTGGCGATGACCTCGAGCTTGTCACTGACCTTGGCGCCACCGAGGACCACGGCGTAGGGGTGCTGGGGGTCCTCGGTGAGCCGCCGGAGGACCTCCACCTCGGCCTGCACCAGGCCACCGGCCGCGTGCGGCAGTCGCTGCGCCAGGTCATACACGCTGGCCTGCTTGCGGTGCACGACCCCGAAGCCGTCGCTGACGTAGCAGTCCGCGAGCGACGCGAGCTGGTCGGCGAAGGCGCCGCGCTCGGCGTCGTCCTTGGCCGTCTCCCCCGGGTCGAACCGCAGGTTCTCCAGCACCGCGACCTGACCGTCCTCGAGCGCTGCCACCACGCTGCGCGCGGAGTTGCCGACGGTGTCCTGGGCGAGGGCGACGGGTATGCCGAGCAGCTCGCCCAGCCGGTGGGCCACCGGCGCGAGCGAGAACGCCTCGTCGGGCACGCCCTTGGGGCGGCCGAGGTGGGCGCACACGATGACGCGCGCACCGGCCTCGATCAGGCGCCGCAGCGTCGGGACCGAGGCGCGGACCCGGCCGTCGTCGGAGATCGCACCGTCCTCGTCCAGCGGCACGTTGAGGTCACTGCGGACGAGCACCCGCTTGCCGCGGAGGTCGCCCAGCGTGTCGATCGTGAGCATGCCTCAGAGGCTCTGGCCGACGTAGTCGATCAGGTCGACGAGGCGGTTGGAGTAGCCCCACTCGTTGTCGTACCAGCCGACCACCTTGACCTGGTTGCCGATGACCTTGGTCAGACCGGCGTCGAAGATGCACGAGCTCGGGTCGGTCACGATGTCGCTGGAGACGATCGGGTCCTCGGTGTACTTCAGGATGCCCTTGAGCGGTCCCTCGGCAGCCGCCTTCACCGCCGCGTTGACCTCCTCCACGGTGGTCTCCCGGGCCGCCTCGAAGGTCAGGTCGGTGGCGGAGCCGGTCGGCACCGGGACGCGCAGGGCGTAGCCGTCGAGCTTGCCCTTGAGCTCGGGCAGGACCAACCCGATGGCCTTGGCCGCGCCCGTGGAGGTCGGCACGATGTTGATTGCCGCGGCCCGCGCCCGGCGCAGGTCACGGTGCGGACCGTCCTGCAGGTTCTGGTCGGCGGTGTAGGCGTGGATCGTCGTCATCAGACCCTTGACGATCTCGAACTCCTCGTGCATCACCTTGGCCATCGGGCCGAGACAGTTGGTGGTGCAGGAGGCGTTGGAGATGATCGTGTGCGCCTGCGGGTCGTAACCGTCGTGGTTGACACCCATGACGACCGTGAAGTCCTCGTTCTTGCCGGGTGCCGAGATAATGACCTTCTTGGCGCCGGCGTCCACGTGGGCCTTGGCCTTGGTGGCGTCGGTGAAGAACCCGGTGGACTCGAGCACCACGTCGACCTTGAGGTCGCCCCACGGCAGCTTGGCTGGGTCCTTCTCGGCAAACGACTTGATCGTCTTGTCGCCGACCTGGATGCCGCCTTCGACGACGCTGACCTCGGCGTCGAGGCGCCCGAGGATGGAGTCGTACTTCAACAGGTGTGCCTGGGTCTTGGCGTCGTCGAGGTCGTTGAAGGCAACGACCTCGATGTCTGCGTCAGAGGCCAGGACGGCCCTGAAGAAGTTGCGGCCAATCCGGCCAAAGCCATTGATGCCAACGCGAACGGTCACGGGAATCATGCCTTCCTGAACGAGATCGGAGGTCGCGTGCGGAGCCGGGCCCCGAGCGCGCGCACCGCAGTGCGACAGGTCGAGCCTATGGGATGGACCCGATTCCTTCAGCCGTGGGTCACGAGCAGGTCGGGCTCAGCCGTCGAGCATCTCCGGGGTGAGGTTGGCCTCGGTGCCGGGGATGCCGAGGTCGGAGGCGCGCTTGTCGGCCATCGCGAGGAGCCGACGGATCCTGCCGGCGACGGCGTCCTTGGTCATCTGCGGCTGGGCCAGCTGGCCCAGCTCCTCGAGGCTGGCCTGCTTGTGCTCCACGCGCAGCTGCCCGGCCTCACGCAGGTGCTCCGGCACGTCCTCGCCGAGGATCTCCAGCGCCCGGGCGACCCGGGCGCCCGCCGCGACCGCAGCCCGCGCGGAGCGGCGCAGGTTGGCGTCGTCGAAGTTCGCGAGCCGGTTGGCCGTCGCCCGCACCTCGCGACGCATCCGTCGCTCCTCCCACGCCAGCACGGCGTCGTGCGCGCCGAGCCGGGTGAGCATCGCGCCGATGGTGTCACCGTCACGGATGACCACCCGGTCCACGCCGCGGACCTCACGCGCCTTGGCCTGGATGTCGAGGCGCCTGGCCGCGCCCACCAGTGCGAGCGCCGCCTCGGGACCCGGACAGGTGATCTCCAGCGCGGATGAACGACCCGGCTCGGTCAACGACCCGTGTGCGAGGAAGGCACCGCGCCAAGCCGCCTCGGCGTCGCAGACGGCGGCGCTCACGACGCGCGGGGGAAGTCCGCGCACCGGTCGACCACGGGTGTCGATCAGACCGGTCTGCCTGGCCAGCGCCTCGCCGTCCTGCACCACCCGCACGACATACCGGCTGCCACGGCGCAGTCCGCCGGCCGCGACGACGACCATCTCGCTGGAATGGCCGTAGACGTCCGCGATGTCGCGCCGGAGCCGGCGCGCGGCGTTGGCGGTGTCGAGCTCCGCCTCGATGACGATCCGGCCGCCGATGATGTGCAGCCCTCCGGCGAAGCGGAGCGTCGCCGAGACCTCGGCTTTGCGGCAGCAGGTCTTGGTCACCTGGAGGCGACTGAGCTCGTCTTTCACCCTTGCCGTCATCGCCATGCGAGCCATCCTGTCATTCCTCGTCGCGTCATGGGGCAGGCCGTGCCCCGGTCCCCCCGTGTGCGCGCCATCATCTCATCCGGCGTCAACGCGCGGCGCCGCCTCAGAGCAGGACGTCACGGTAGGCCGCGGCCAGACGCAGGGAGTCGTGGTGGCCGGGTTGGTCGACGTCGGCGACCGGTGCGATCACCACCTCTGCGCCCACACCGGCGGCGACGCGACGCAGCAGCGCTCCCGAGTCGTCCAGCGTGCTCGGGTCGGCGAGCACCACGTCGATGTGCAGGTCGGGCGCGTGGGCGGCCAGCACCTCCAGGTGGTCGGCCGCCGAAAAGCCCTCTGTCTCCACATCATTCATTAGCAGGTTGAGGGTGAGCAGCTTCTTGGCCTTGGTCTTGACGAGCGCCTCGTGCAATTTCGGCACGAGCAGGTGCGGCATCACCGAGGTGAACCAGGAGCCCGGCCCCAGCACCACCCAGTCTGCGTCGAGGATAGCGGTGACGGCCTCGCTGCACGCCGGTGGTTCCTCGGGGAAGAGACGGACGCCGAGCACCTTGCCGGGTGTGGTGGCGACGGCGTACTGCCCGCGCACCTGGGTGACCTCGTCCGGCCGATGGGGGTCGGCGCCGAGGACACTGGCCTCGATGTCGAGGGGCACCGACGCCATCGGCAGCACCCTCCCCCTGGCGTTCAGGAGCCGGGCCACCAGGTCGAGGCCGGCGACCGGGTCGCCGAGCAGGTCCCAGAGCGAGGTGATGAGCAGGTTGCCCAGCGCGTGTCCGCCGAGGTCGCCGTCGCCGGCGAAACGATGCTGCAGCACGTCGCCCCACTGATGGCCCCACTCCGTGTCGTCGCACAGGGCCGCGAGCGCCATCCGCAGGTCGCCTGGCGGCAGCACGTCGAACTGCTTGCGCAGCCGGCCGCTGGACCCGCCGTCGTCCGCGACCGTGACGATCGCGGTGATCCCGTCGGTGACCAGGCGCAACGCCGACAGCGAGGCCGCCAATCCGTGGCCACCGCCCAGCGCCGCGACCCTGGCCCGGCTCATTCGCGCCCCAGGTCGCGGTGCACGACGATGGTGCCAACGTCGGGGCCGGCCAGCCGGGGAGCGAGGGCCTCGGCCATCGCCACCGACCGGTGCTTGCCGCCGGTGCACCCCACGGCGATGGTGACGTAGCGGCGGCCCTCGCGTTGGTAGCCGGCGAGCATCGGCTCGCACAGGCTCACCACCCGCTCGAGGAAGTCGAGGGCGCCCTCCTGGGCGAGCACGAAGTCGGAGACCGCCTGGTCCTGACCGGTGAAGGGCCGCAGCTCGGGGATCCAGAACGGGTTGGGGAGGAAGCGCATGTCGAAGACGAGGTCGGCGTCGAGGGGGATGCCGTACTTGAAGCCGAACGACATCACCGCGATCCGCAGCCGTGGGCCTGCCGAGGTGCCGAGGATCTCGTCGACCTTCGCGGCGAGCTGGTGCACGTTCAGGCCCGAGGTATCGATGAGCACGTCGGCTTCCGAGCGCAGGTCACCGAGCATCTCCCGCTCGCGGAGGATGCCGTCGAGCATCCTCCCGTCCCCCTGCAGCGGGTGCGGCCTGCGGACCGACTCGAAGCGTCGCACGAGCGCCTCGTCGGTGGCTTCCATGAAGACCACCGTTGCGTGCCAGCCCTTGGCCCGAAGGGTCTCCAATGCCGAATGGAATTCGTCGAAGAAGTTGCGGGCCCGCACGTCGACCACCGCGGCGAGCCGCGTGACCGCGCCACGTGACCTGCTGGCGAGCTGGATCATCGGCAGCAGCATCTGCGGCGGCAGGTTGTCCACGACGTACCAGCCGTGGTCCTCCAGGACGTTGGCGGCGGTGGTGCGGCCGGCACCGCTCATGCCGGTGACGACCACGATCTCGGTGTCGTCGGGCACGGCGGCCTCGGCCGACTCGACCGGACGGCCGGGGTCCTTGCCGGAATCGCTGTCGGAACTCGCGCCCGAGGCACCGCCTGCGTCGGCGTTGTCCGCGGCGCGTTTGCCCGGTCCCCCTGCGACAGGTGTCGGGGGTGTGGGGTGATCGGTCACCTGATCCTCCTTCACCTAGTCGAGCACCTCGCCGGTCGTGACGTTGACCGCCGGTTCGGCCGGGGACTCATCATGCAGTACACGATGAATGGTGACAGCCAACGCGGGGCCGATGCCGCGAACCTGCTGGATCTCGTCCACCTCGGCCGCGCGGAGCCGCTTGACCGAACCGAACTGTCGCAGCAGCGCCTTGCGCCGCACCTCACCCAGTCCGGGGACGTCGTCCAGCACGCTGTGCGTCATCGCCTTGGACCGACGCTGACGGTGGAAGGTGATGGCAAACCGGTGCGCCTCGTCGCGCACGCGCTGGAGCAGGTAGAGGCCCTCGCTGGTGCGGGGAAGGATGACCGGGAACTCCCGCCCGGGCAGCCAGACCTCCTCGAGCCTCTTGGCGAGGCCCACGACGGCCACGTCGTCGACGCCGAGCCCGGCCAGGGCCGCGGCGGCCGCGTTGACCTGGGGCAGGCCGCCGTCCACGACGACGAGCTGCGGGGGGTAGGCGAAGCGGCGCGGCCGACCGGTCTCCGGGTCGATCGGCCCGGACCGCCCACCGTCGTCGCCGTCGTCCGCGCCATCGCCATCGGTGCCCTCGATGTCCGTGGCCTCACTGCGGTCCTCGATGTAGCGGCGGAACCGGCGCGTGAGCACCTCGTGCATCGCGGCGGTGTCGTCGGTGCGGCCCTCGAGCGCGGTCCCCTCCGGGCCGCCGCGGATGATGAACCGGCGGTACTCCGACTTGCGCGCCAGCCCGTCCTCGAACACGACCATCGAGGCGACGACGTTGGTGCCCTGGACGTGGCTCACGTCGTAGCACTCGATGCGCAGCGGCGCCTCACCCAGCTCGAGGGCCTCCTGGAGCTCCTCGAGCGCCTGGCTGCGCAGCGTCAGGTCACCCGCTCGGGCCACCTTGTGGCGGGCCAAGGCCTGGTCGGCGTTGCGCCGGACGGTCTCCATCAGGGTCCGCTTGTCGCCCCGGCGCGGCACCCGCAGGTCCACCCGTGCGCCGCGCCGCTCGGCGAGCCACTCGGCCACGGCCGTGTCGTCGGGTGGCAGGACGGGGACGAGCACCTCACGCGGGACACCCTCGGGTGACTCACCGCCATACACCTGTTGCAGGAGGTGCTCCACGAGCTCGGGCAAACCCTCGTCGATCTTCTCGACGACCCAGCCGCGTTGCCCGCGCACCCGACCGCCCCGGACGTGGAAGACCTGGACCGCGGCCTCGAGCTCGTCGTCGGAGAGCGCGAAGACGTCGGCGTCGGTGGCGTCCGGCAGGACCACCGCCGACTTCTCGAGGGCCCGTTCAAGGGCACCGATGTCATCCCTCAGCCGGGCCGCACGCTCGAAGTCGAGCTCGTCGGAGGCCGCCCGCATCTGCCGCTCGAGCCGCTTGACGAACTTGCTCGTGTTGCCGGCCATGAAGTCGCAGAAGTCCTCCGCGATCGCACGGTGCTCCTCGGGGGTCACCCGCCCGACGCAAGGCGCGGAGCACTTGTCGATGTATCCGAGGAGGCAGGGACGCCCCACCTGCGACGCACGCTTGAAGACGCCTCCGCTGCAGGTGCGCACCGGGAAGACGCGCAACAATTGGTCGAGGGTCTCGCGGATCGCCCACGCGTGCCCGTAGGGACCGAAATATCGGGTGCCCTTGCGCTTGGCCCCGCGCATGACCTGGGCGCGGGGGAACTCATCGCCCATCGTGACCGCGAGGTAGGGATAGGACTTGTCGTCGCGGTACTTGACGTTGAATCGCGGGTCGAACTCCTTGATCCAGGTGTACTCGAGCTGCAGCGCCTCGACCTCGGTGCGCACCACCGTCCACTCGACGCTCGCGCCGGTCAGGACCATCGTGCGGGTGCGCGGGTGGAGCGCGCTGAGGTCCTGGAAGTAGGACGACAGCCGCGAACGCAGCGACTTGGCCTTGCCCACGTAGATGACGCGACGGTCCTTGTCGCGGAAGCGGTAGACACCCGGATCCACCGGGATCTGCCCCGGCTTCGGACGATAGGACGACGGGTCAGCCACACCCCCACCCTAGGTAATGCGACAGACAGCAGCCCAGGCGTCCCCGTCAGCTGATCTCGAGCCGCGTGCCCTTCCGGGTGATCCTCTTGGCGGGCAGTGGCGTGCTCGCCGGGCCCTGGACCGGTTTGCCGTGGGTGATGTCGAACCTGCTGCCGTGGCAGGGGCAGTCGATGGTCCCGTCGGCGACCCGGTCCACCGTGCACCCCTGGTGGGTGCAGATCGCCGAGAACGCCTTGAACTCCCCCTTGGTCGGTTGGGTGACGACGGCTTCGTGGATGGCGTCTATCACGCCGCCCCCGACCGGGACGTCGGACTCCTTCACCTCGAACGGGCCGGACTGGGCGCTGCTGCCTCCGCCACAGGCCGCCAACGCTGCCACGCCGGCAACACCGGCTCCGACGACCCCGACTCCCTTGACGAAGGTCCGCCGGCCGAGCCCTGCGCAGGGACCGCCTGCACAGGCGTCGGCTCCACGGTGGTGGGACGGTGACTCCACTGCCACGATCACGGCCCTTCCGCGAACGCCGGCCCCGGTGGCCGGCTCCTGCGCCCACCGTATGCCGAGCGGCTGCGGCCGAGGTGCTGGCCCCTCCTCCTCTCAGCCCAGTCTCAGCGCGGCCCCAGGGTGTCTCAGCCGGCCGCCAGCCGCGGGCTGCGAGGTCGGCGACCAGACGTCTCCACCGGACGGCTGCCGACGATGGGCATGCTCGTGCCCAGCATGTGCCACAACGGGCATGGTTATGTACCCGCCTCGGGTGTGGCGGGTGGGGGCGGGGTGGTCAATAGCGCCAGGCGGGGGTGCCGTCGGGGTCCGTGACGTAGTGCAGGTCGTGCTCATGGACCTTCGTATGGTGGCGGGGGCACAGCAGGTGCAGGTTGTCGTGGTCGGTCGCCCCGCCGCGGGACCACCAGATCGCGTGGTGGGCGATGCACCACTGGCCGGGCATGGTGCAGCCCTGGTAGGTGCATTCGGGTTCTTCCAGCCACAGCGCGGCGCGTTGGGCGGGGCTGGCCAGTCGGGCGGTGTGGCCCAGGTCGAGGACGTGACCGGCCGTGTCGAGCACGACCGGGACCAGGTCGGCCTGGCAGGCCAGGCGTCGCACCGCCGCCGCGGTCAGCTGTTCCCCGGTCAGCGTGCAGCCCAGCCCGGACAGCTCACCCACCAACTGCTGCAGCGACAGGGTGATGAACACCTTCGCGTTGCTGGTGGTCGGCGCCGCGCCGGGCGAGGTCATCCCGCGCTGCACGATCGCCATCAGCGCGTCGCTGCGCCGCTGCTGCGGCGAGCGGGGGTCGGGCCCGTCCTCGTCGGGCACCGGTTTGGCCAGCGGACCGATCGCGGCCCGCACGAACGCCGCGCCCTCGGGGTCCAACCTCCACACGAACTCCGTGGTTCCGCCGGTCGAGGTTCGCTCGTACAGACCCCGGTTGCGTTTCTGCGCCTTCTCCAGTTCGTCGGAGTCGACCGGCTTGTGCTCGTCGACCAGGTCCCGCAGGACCCGGCGCAGTACCCGGTCGCTGGCACCGCCGGTGCAGGTGGTGATCAGGTCGTCCTGGCAGGCGGTGTAGCTGTCCGGGTCCAGGTAAGGCTGGATCTGTTCCAGCACGCGCAACACCCTGGCGGCCTGGTCGACCCGCACCCGCCCGGCCTCGACGGCTTTCGCCAACGGCTGGTGCCGGGGGTCGCGGCAGCCGGTCGCGACCGACCCGGTCCGGTGCGCGGCGGTCGGATCCATGCCGCCGGCCCCGTCGCCGAGGTGGGCTCGCAGGTAGTCCCCCGTCGAGGAGTGCCCTTCTCGATCGGGCGCGGACCGGCTGGTCGCCTCGGTCACGGCCGCGGTCAGCAGTCGTGCGGTGTCGCGACGCAACCGGCCCAGCTGGTCCAACAACGTCCCGAGCTGGTCATCGCCCAGACGCCACACCTGATCGTCGAGCGCCTCGGACAGACATACGACCGCGCCACCAAGCCGGCCCAGCACCGGCTGGTCCGCGTCCGGTCCGGACACTTCCACCCGCACCCCCGCGGCCCGATCACCCGCATCAGTGGCGCCACCGGCGAGGCCGGGCGTGTCGGCGCCATACGAGTCACGGAGAGGTTGCGTGTCGCGTACCGTCCGTGCCGAGCCGGTGGCCGGCGACGTGCCCTCAGCCGCGGACGGGGCGGGACAGTTGCGCGAGGAAGGCCTTGAGCACCGCCTCGCGCAGGTCCGGCGCCGCGAGATCGAGGAGGGCGTTGACCGGCGCCATCCGAGCCGGCAGGCCGGCCGCGAGATCGAGCCCCGCCGTCGCCAGCAGCCCCTCGAACGTCGCCTCGTCGAGCTCGGAGGGGTCGAGCCGTCCCACCGCGTCGGCCAGCCCCTCCGGCACGACCACGGGGCCGGCCGAGACGGCAGCAGCCACGGACGAGCGTAGGACAGCGGCGAACTCGTCCAGGTGAGCGCTCGTGCCCGCGCTGACGGAGAGGTGCAGGGTGGCTGGCACCTCGGCGAACCCCATCTGCGGCTGCACGTACCAGCCCCGCTCACCCATCTCGTCGGCCAACGTGAAGACGTCACAGCTGTCGTCCGTGGCCAGAGCCACGAGAGTGCTGTCCGGTGGCACCACCACGCGCAGCTGCGGAATGCCGTCGACCTCGGCGACAACCCGGTCGACGGCGGCGAGGGCCTCGCGCGTCGCCTCGAGGTAGCCGTCGTCGCCGAAGGCCTTGGTGACGGCCCAGGCGGCAGCCACCGGCCCACCCGACTTGGTCGACTGCATGGTGCTGTTGAGCATCGTGTAGCCGGGCCACGCTGCGCTGGCATAGAGCTGGGGCTCCCGCAGCACCCCGTTGCGGTGCAGCAGCAACGAGGCGCCTTTCGGGGTGTAGGCGTATTTGTGCAGGTCGACCGAGATGCTCGTGACCCCCGGCACCGCGAACGTCCAGGGCGGGACCGACCGGCCCAGCCGCACGGCATACGGGAGGATCCAGCCGCCGATGCACGCGTCGACGTGGCACCGGATGCCGCACTCCGCCGCCGCTGCCGCGATGGGCTCGACCGGGTCCACGACTCCGTGCGCATAGGACGGGGCCGACGCCACCACGAGGACGGTGCGCTCGTCCAACGCCGCGGCCATGGCGTCAGGGGCGGCGCGCAGCGTGGCCGGGTCCACCGGGACGGACACCGGCTCGACGCCGAAGTAGTGCGCGGCCTTGTGGAAGGCAGCGTGGGCGGTGCTGGGCAGCACCATCCGGGGCCGCCGGACCTCGGGCCGAGAGTCCCGGGCGCCCTGCACGGCCAACAGGATCGACTCGGTGCCGCCCGACGTGAGGTTGCCGACCGCGTCGTCCGGGGCGTCGAGCAGGTCGGCCGCGCGCCCGACGAGCTCGTTCTCCATCCGCAGCAGACTCGGGAAGGCGGTCGGGTCGAGGGCGTTGCTGCCGGCATACGCCGCCATCGCGGCGCGTCCCACCTCTTCCGCGCGTTCGACCCCACCGTCATAGACGTAGGCGAGGGTGCGACCACCGTGGACGGGCAGGTCGGCACGCTGGAGCTCTGCGAGCCGGGCCAGCACGAGCGAGGCGACCTTGGAGCGGGGCGGAGTCATCGGTGCTCCTTCGGCAGGTAGCGGTCCACGTCGGCGGCAGTCAGCGAGTAGCGACGCAACCACCACAGGCTGAGCACCGTCAGTGTCCCAGGGAGCAGCGAGAACCCGAGCACGATCGCAAGGATCGCCGAGCTCGGCTGGTGGGGAGTCACCCCGCCCGAGGACGAGACGTAGCCACCGAGCGCGAGGCAGAGGCCGTAGAGGCCCGGGCCGAGGGCCAGGCCCAGGGTCTCGCCGGCGGTCCAGACCCCGGTGAACACCCCGACCCGCCCCGACCCCGTGCGGGCCGCGTCCACCGCCGCGGCATCCGCGAGCATGGCCAGCGGGAAGACCTGCGCGCCCGCATACCCGGATCCAACCAGCGCGGTCGCGAGGTAGACCCCGAAAGCCGGCAGGCGCGTGGCTGCGATCAGGACGAGGGCACCGGCCGCGAGCAGCACCGAGGCCGCGAGATATCCGTTGCGCTTGCCGAACCGTGCACCGACCCGGCTCCACACCGGCGTCAGGAGAAGCGCGGGCCCGACGAAACAGACGAAGAGCACTGTGGAGGCGCCGGATCCGCCCAGGATGTAGCGCGACACGTAGTCGACGCCCGCCAGCATCGCACCGGTGGCGAGCGCCTGGAGCACGAAGGTGGTGAGCAGCCGGCGGAAGTCCCGTGCTCGTGCGACCACCCGCAACTGGTCGCGCAGCGAGCCGACCCCGGACTCGACGGAGTGCGAGGGCGCACCCGCCGTGCCGCGCCAGGCACCGAGCACGCCCACCAGGATGACGGCTGCGACGACGACGCCCATCGCCCGGTAGCCCGGCCGCCCCCCGACCGCGTCGCGGATCGCCGGCGCGCTCGCGCCGGTGAGCAGGATCGTCAACGCCAGCAAGGAGACCCGCCAGATCATCAGCCGGGTCCGCTCGTCATAGGACCGCGTCAGCTCGGCCGGCATCGCGACGTAGGGCACCTGGAAGAAGGCGTATGCCGTGGCGCACGCCAGGAAGCACACGACCACCCAGGTGGCCTCGCCGGTCCTCCCCAGACCCGGTCCGGCGAAGAGCAACGCGAAGGCGACCGCCAGACCCACTCCGGCTCGAAGCAGGAACGGTCGGCGAGGCCCGGCGGCAGACCTGCTGCGGTCGCTGATCCGGCCGGCGATCGGGTTGAGCACGACGTCCCAGGCCTTGGGTGCGAAGACGATCACTCCGGCCACGCCGGCCGCCACCCCCAGCGTGTCGGTGAGGTAGGGCAGGAGCATCAGACCCGGCACGGTGCCGAACGCCCCGGTGGCGACGCTGCCCATGCCGTAGCCGACCCGGACCCGGGTGGGAAGGGGGTCGGCGTGGATCACCTGGCTACGACTCGCGCCGCTCTGCCCCGGCGACCTCGCCCAGGGTGTCCTCGAGCGCCTCGAGCAGCTGGTCGGCGTCGGATCGCTGGAACACCAGGGGTGGCCGGATCTTCAGGACGTCTTCGTGCGGTCCACTGGTGCTCACCAGCACTCGCCTGTCGCGCAGACCGTTGACCACGGCGTCGGCCAGGTCAGGTGCCGGCTCGCCGTCGCGCTGCAGGTCCACGCCGACGAACAGACCGTCCGCCCGCACGTCGCCGAGCGCCTCCTGCCCACTCGACAGGTCGCGCAGCCCGGCCGCGAGGTGCTTCCCCACGTCGGCGACGTGCTCCCGCAGGTGCTCCTGCTCGATGACGTCCAGCACCGCCGAGCCCACGGCGCACGCCACGGGATTGCCCCCGAACGTGTTGAAGTAGCGGGTGCGCGCACCGAACTCCGCCGCGATGTCGGCCCGGCTGACGACGCCTGCCATCGGATAGCCGTTGCCCATCGGCTTGCCGAGGGTCACGAGGTCGGGCGCGAGCTCGGCCGTCAGCCCGTGGCGTTCGAACCCCCACATGGCCGGCCCGAGGCGAGCGAAGCCGGCCTGGACCTCGTCGGCCACGAACAGCCCGCCGGCGCGCCGGAACTCCCCGACCGCCTCCTGCAGCGCACTACGGGGATCCGGCAGCACGCCGTCGCTGGAGAAGATCGTGTCAAGCAGGAGCATGGCTGGCTGGATGCCCTGGGCCACCAGGTCCGCCACGGACGCTCGGACGTCAGCCGCGAGGACGGCGCCCGCCGGCCCTCGTCGTTCGTGCGGGTCCGGGGGCGGCACGGTCCGGACGTGGTCGGCCACGCCGAGGCCGAGAGACGGTGACATCTGCGCGATCGCCGTGGTGACACCGTGATAGGCGTGGTCGGTGACGACGACCCCGGTGCCGCCGGTCACGGTGCAGGCCATCCGGTAGGCGAGGTCGTTCGCCTCGCTGCCGGTGCAGGTCAGGGTGAGCTGTGACAGCGTCGGGGGGAAGAGCGCGAGGAGGCGCTCGGCATACTCGACGATCCCGTCGGTGAGGTAGCGCGTGTGGGTGTTGAGCGTCTGCGCCTGCTCGGTCATGGCCCGGACGACGTGGGGGTGGCTGTGCCCGACGCAGGCCACGTTGTTGTAGGCGTCGAGGTAGGCGTTGCCGTCGGGGTCGAACAGCCGCACGCCCTCTCCACGAACGAGGTGCACCGGCTCGCGGTAGAACAGCCGGTAGGCGGCCCCGAGGTGCTGCCGGCGCCGTCCGAGCAACGCCGCATCACGCGGGTTCACGGCGCCGCTCCGGTCGGGGTCGAACGCATTCGCCATCCGCACGGGTCCTCACTCCTTGATCGCGTCGCACAGGAAGGCAGTCGCCTGCGGGCAGCCCACCGGCCCGAGCCGGCGCAGCCCGGAGCGGGCGGCCGCACTGTTGCGCAGGATGTAGTCGTGGTTCTCCGGCTGTCGGCGCGCCCGCCAGCCGGTGATCGTCGTGGTGAGCACCCACCGTGCCGTGATGAGGTCGGCCACCACCTGGATCTCCTCGGGACGCAAGGGCAGCCGCTGGTGGTAGGCGCGGAGCACGTCGGCCGGTCCGGCCAGGGGGTGACCCGTCTCCCGCACCTGGTATGCCGCGGCGGTCGCCACGTCCTGCACCAGCGGGGCGCGCAGCAGGTCGCCGAAGTCGATGACCCCGCTGATCGTCGGGTCGTTCACTGCGACGGTGAGCACGTTGTCCAGGTTGGCATCGTTGTGGATCACCTGCCGCCGCAGCTCCGACACCAGCGCGCTGGTGTGGGACCGGAAGTGGTCGAGCGCCGCCTCGACCAGGTCCCTCTCCTGCGTCGGGAGGCCGTCCACGAGGTGCTCGACCGACTCGACGCGGTGTGCGTCCCAGGCAAGATCCTGCGTCTGGCCCGGGTGGTCCAGGTCCGCGAGCGCCAGGTCGAGCTCGGCGACCAGCGTGCCGACGTTGCGGGCCAGCTCGGGCCCGAGGGCACTGCGGGCCATCGGGATCCCCGGGAGGTAGGAGTACATCCGCACCCGCAGCTCGGCGCCGGAGGCGGACGGATCGGATGGGTCGCGCCACCGGGCGGTCGGCCCCCCGTTGCAGGAGGTGCGGACCCTCGGGACGGGCAGCGCCGGGTTGCGCGATGCGACGTGCTCGAGCGCGACGCTCTGCAGCTCGGTCACCGCCGGGTCCTCCTGCGGGTGGACCACCTTGAGCACCCAGTCCCCACCGCGGGGATCGCGCACGAGGAAGTTCCGGTCGCGCTCACCGCTCAGCTCACTGACGATCCCGTGCACGTCGAAGAGCTCCGCGGCCATGCGCTGGGCGAGGGAGGCATCGACCACCGGCGGGGGCACGTCGAGCAAGGCGCCGAGGCTCTCTGGTTCCACGCCCGCAGCCTAGGACCTGATGACGGTCGCGGGCGCTACGGTCTGCGCATGGGCTCCTTCGGCTGGGGCGATCTGATCGCCGTCGTCGCGGTGCTGGTGAGCCTGGCCAGCGTCGTCGTCACCGTGCGCACCTCTCGTGATGCCGAGGCAGCAGCCGTCGAGGCGGCGAAACGGCAGGAGCACATGGCTCGCGCCTTCGACGAGCTCGTGGCGGCGGCCAAGCGGATAGCCGACGCGCAGGGCGGCCACCACGGTGCCGCGGCACGTGCCGAGGGCCCACCCGCACCGCAGTGGCAGGTGGAGAACCCCAGCGCCGGTCACTACCTGCTCCGCAACCTCTCGTCCTCCACGCGACACGACGTGCGAATCTCCTTCTCCGGAGAGGACAACGGCGAGCCGTCCACGGGGGTCGAGCTGCCACCGCTCGCTGCGCACCCCTTCGTGATCGACCACGCTGCCGGCGACGCGACACCGCAGGTGATCCTGGTGAGCGACGCGGAGCACCGCGAGCCGGTCGAGGTGGCCGTCGAGCGCTGGTTCTGACCGCTGCAGGGAAGCAGCAGGCGGCGTGTCTAGTCCGTGCCGAGCCAGGCGAGGGCGGCGACGACGAGCGCCTCCGTGCCGGTGTCGAGCGTCGGCTGGATGACGGGGGCAAAGAGCGGTGAGTGGTTGACAGGAATGTCCTGCGCCACCCGGCCGGCGGCCTCGGCGGCACGGTAGGTCTCCGCGTCAATGCCGCCGAGGCCCCAGTAGCTGTACGGCACGCCGAGCGCCTCCGGAATGTCGCTGAAGTCCTCGCTGGCGCTTTGCAGCGGCAGCTCCTGCGCGCGATCGCCGAAGTATGCCGTGAAGCCCGTGTGCAGGCGCTCGGTCGTGGCAGCGTCGTTCACCGTGGCGGGGAACTGGTCGAACAGCTCGAACTCGGGATCGGACGGCGTCCCGGAGGCTTGGCACTCGCCCACGACGATGCGGCGGATCGCCTCCATCACCGTGTTGCGGGTGGACTCGTCGTAGGTCCGGACGTTCAGCTCGAGCACGGCACGGTCGCCGATGACGTTGCTCTTCGTCCCGCCGCGGATGCTGCCCACCGTCAACACCGCTGGTTCGGTCGGAGCGATCTCCCTGGAGATCACCGTCTGGAGCCGGACCACGATCATCGCGGCGAGCACCACCGGGTCGATGGACGACTGCGGCATGGAGCCGTGCGCCCCACGGCCGTGGACCGTGACACGCATGCTGTCGGCTGCCGAGAGCACCGAGCCGGTGCGGGTTCCCACCGTGCCGGCCGGCAGCGCGAGGACGTGCTGCGCCAGCGCCGCGTCCACCGGGCCGACGAGATCCGTCAACCCGTCGGTGACCATGCGCTTCGCCCCGTCGCCAGCTCCTCGGCGGGCTGGAAGAGCACGACCAGCGTGCCGTGCCAGCGGTCACGGGCACCAGCCATCAGCTCGGCCGCCCCGAGCAGGCAGGTGACGTGCACGTCGTGGCCGCAGGCGTGCATCACCGGCACCGAGTCACCCGCCGCGTCCACGGCTGTCGCCGTGCTCGCGTAGGGCAGCCCGGTCCGCTCCTTCACCGGCAGGGCGTCCATGTCGGCCCGAAGGAGCACCGAGGCACCGGCACCGTTGCGGAGCTTTCCGACCACACCGGTGCCGCCGACCCCTTCGTGCACCTCGAATCCGAAGCCCCGCAACCTCTCGCTCACTGCTGAGGCCGTCCGGTGCTCCTGGTGCGACAGCTCCGGGTGCTGGTGCACGTCCTGGTAGAACGCCTCCTGCCACACCCGGGTGTTCCCCAGTCCCGCCAGCACGCCCTCGGCGGCAGTCTCAGTACTCATCTCGACTCCTTTGTTCGGGCCAGGTGCAGGGTGACCGTGCGGTCGAGGGGCACCCGGGCGGGCAGGACCGCAGCGATGCGGCGCAGCACGTCGACGCGTGCCTCCGGCGTGAGCACCAGGTAGGCGGAGACGGTGGACAGCTCGTGCAGGAAGTCGTCGCGGGACACGGTGTCCTTCCCCGGGATCCGCCGCTGCGTGACGTCGGTGAACATCCCCGAGGCCTCGAGCTCGGTGCCCGGCCAACGAAGCTCTCCCCGAGGCTCCCGCTCCCCGTCGGGGTGCACGTCGTCGTCCGGGACGACCGCACGCTGAGCGGCAGCGACCGCCTCGGCAAGGTCGGGATCGTCCACTCGCGTCGGGCTGCCGAAGAACGCGACCGTCCCGCCGGGGCGCACCAGTGCGACCGTGCGCGCCCAGCGCGTCGCGGGATCGGTCCAGTGCCAAGCGGCCGCCGAGTAGAGCAGGTCGAACTGCCCCGACGTCGCAAAGGTCTCGAGGGTCGCCTGGACCGGCGTGATGTCGAGCTCCGCCGACTCCCGGCGCAGCACCGTCAGCATCCCGGCATCGGGCTCCACTGCGGTGACCGCGATCCCCAGGGAGGCGAAGCCACGGGTCGCCTTGCCGGTGCCCGCCCCGATCTCGACGGCCGTGCGGGTCGGCTCACTGGCGTAGGCCAGGACCTGGGCCGCAACCTCCCCGGGATAGCCGGGTCGGTAGCGCTCGTAGTCCTCGGCGACCGACCCGAAGGTCAGTCCACGCTGCCGGTTGCCCATGTCACGAGGTTAGTCCCGGCTGCCCCGTCCCTTGGACCTGACGTGTTTCGCGGCGCTCGTCTTCGCGGCCTTCGAGGTCGCGGCCGAGCGGCCGGTGGTGCCGGCCTTGGCCGTCCGGCCTGTCGCCGCGGACCTCGCCGTCTTGCCTGCACCGGCACGCTTCTTCGGCGCGACCGTGGCCGCCTTGGATCCGGACCTCGCGACCACCGCCGCGGCGGTCTTCTTGGCGGTCCGTCCAGTGCCCTTGCGCCGCTGTGACACCTCGGTGGCGGTCACCGGCGCCTTCGCCATGGACCGGGTGACCTTCGCGCCGGTGGCGCGACCCGCCGAGCGTGCGTTCTTGGCGAGCACCGGCGCGAGGAACCTCCCGGTGTGGCTCTCCTCGATCTCGGCGACCTCCTCGGGGGTGCCCTCGGCGACGACCCGGCCTCCGCCGTCGCCGCCCTCGGGCCCGAGGTCGACGATCCAGTCGGCGCTCTTGATCACGTCGAGGTTGTGCTCGATCACGATCACGGTGTTGCCCTTGTCGACCAGGCCCTGCAGCACGCCGAGGAGCTTGCGGATGTCCTCGAAGTGCAGACCGGTGGTCGGCTCGTCCAGCACGTAGACGGTCCGGCCGGTGGAGCGCTTCTGCAGCTCGGACGCGAGCTTGACCCGCTGGGCCTCACCACCGGACAGGGTCGGCGCGGGCTGCCCGAGCCGGACGTAACCGAGCCCTACGTCCACCAGGGTGGTCAGGTGTCGGGAGATCCGCGGCACCGCCGCGAAGAACTCGGACGCCTCCTCGATCGGCATGTCCAGCACGTCGGCGATGGTCTTGCCCTTGAAGTGGACCTCGAGCGTCTCGCGGTTGTAGCGCGCGCCGTGGCACACCTCGCAGGGCACGTAGACGTCGGGCAGGAAGTTCATCTCGATCTTGATCGTGCCGTCGCCTGAACACGCCTCGCAGCGGCCGCCCTTGACGTTGAACGAGAACCGGCCCGGCAGGTAGCCCCGGACCTTCGCCTCGGTGGTCTCGGCGAACAGCTTGCGGATGTTGTCGAAGACTCCGGTGTAGGTCGCCGGGTTGCTCCGGGGGGTCCGGCCGATCGGGCTCTGGTCGACGTGCACGACCTTGTCGAGCTGGTCCAGCCCCTTGACCGTCTTGTGCCGACCCGGCACCTGCCGGGCACCGTTGAGCTGGTTGGCCATCACGGTGTAGAGGATGTCGTTGACCAGGGTGGACTTGCCGGAGCCGGAGACCCCCGTCACCGCGATGAGGTTGGCGAGCGGGAAGCTCACGTCGATGCCGTGCAGGTTGTGCTCACGCGCCCCCACCACCGTGACGAGCCGTCCGTCCTGTGGTCGCCGGATCGCCGGCGTGGGGATCTCGCGGCGACCGGAGAGGTACTCCCCCGTGATCGAGTCGGGGTGGTTGAGGAGGCCCTCCACCGTGCCGGAGTGCACGACGTGCCCGCCGTGCTCACCCGCTCCGGGGCCGATGTCGACCACCCAGTCGGCCGTGGCGATGGTGTCCTCGTCGTGCTCGACGACGATCAGGGTGTTGCCGAGGTCGCGCAGCCGGGTGAGCGTCTCGATGAGCCGGTGGTTGTCGCGCTGGTGCAGGCCGATGGACGGTTCGTCCAGCACGTAGAGCACGCCGACCAGGCCCGAGCCGATCTGGGTGGCCAGCCGGATCCGCTGCGCCTCGCCGCCGGACAGCGTGCCCGCCGGCCGGTTCAGCGACAGGTAGTCGAGCCCCACGTCGAGCAGGAAGCCCAACCGGGCCTCGATCTCCTTGATCACCCGCTCGGCGATCGCCCGCTCCCTGCTGGTGAAGTCGACCTCGACGAGGAACTTGGCACAGTCGGCGATGGCGAGGCCACAGATCTCGGAGATGCTCCGGCCTCCGACCAGCACCGCCAGTGACTCCGGCTTCAGCCGCGCGCCACCACACACGGGGCACGGCACCTCGCGCATGTAGCCGGCATACCGCTCGCGGCTCCAGTCGGACTCGGTCTCGGCGTACCGCCGCTTGACGAACGGCACGACCCCCTCGAACCCGGTGCTGTAGGACCGCTCGCGGCCGTAGCGGTTGCGGTAGCGCACGTGCACCTTGTGGTTGCGGCCGTGCAGCAGCGCCTCCTTGGCGCGTGCCGGCAGGGCCCGCCACGGCACGTCGAGCGAGAACTTCAGCTCCTGGCCGAGCGCGTCGATCACCCGCAGGAAATAGTCGGCCGACCCGGATCCCTGCGCCCACGGAGCGATCGCGCCCTCGCGGATCGTCTTGTCCACGTCGGGCACGAGCAGCTCGGGATCGACCTCGAGCTCGGTGCCGATGCCGGTGCAGTGCGGGCAGGCCCCGAACGGCGAGTTGAACGAGAACGATCGGGGCTCGATCTCGTCCATCGACAGCGGGTGGTCGTTGGGGCACGCCATCTTCTCCGAGAAGCGCCGCTCGCGCTCCCGTCCGTCGGGGTCGTCCTCGGGGATGTCGACGAACTCGACGACCAGCACCCCTCCGGCGAGCCCGAGGGCGGTCTCGACCGAGTCGGTGAGGCGGCGCTTGACACCGGTGTCGTCCCCCTTGGCCACCAGCCGATCGACCACCACGTCGATGCTGTGCTTCTTCTGCTTCTCCAGGGTCGGTGGGCTGGACAACGACACGACCTCGCCGTCGACCCGCGCGCGGGAGAAGCCCTTGGTCTGCAGCTCGCTGAACAGGTCGACATACTCGCCCTTGCGGGAGCGCACGACCGGCGCGAGCACCTGGAACCGGGTCCGCTCGGGCAGCTCGAGCAGCCGATCGACGATCTGCTGCGGCGTCTGCCGGCCCACCGGCTCCCCACAGACCGGGCAGTGCGGGCGCCCGACCCGGGCGAAGAGCAGCCGCAGGTAGTCGTAGACCTCGGTGATCGTGCCGACCGTCGATCGGGGGTTGCGGTTGGTCGACTTCTGGTCGATCGACACGGCCGGCGACAGCCCCTCGATGAAGTCGACGTCCGGCTTGTCCATCTGACCGAGGAACTGCCGGGCGTAGGCCGACAGCGACTCGACGTAGCGCCGCTGTCCCTCCGCGAAGATCGTGTCGAAGGCGAGCGACGACTTGCCCGAGCCGGACAGCCCGGTGAAGACGATGAGGCTGTCCCGGGGCAGCTCGACCGAGATGTCCTTGAGGTTGTGCTCGCGCGCGCCGCGCACAAGCAGGTGGTCACGGCTGATGGGAGTCGTCACTTCGGGCACGTCCGCCATCGTAAGCGTCGCCACCGACACCCACCGAAAGCGCGGTCATCGAGCGTCGGCCCTCACCCCTGAACGCGTATGGCGTGCCTCACCCGCCTGCCGGGCCCCACTCCCAGTCGGCTCACCCGGCCGCCTCGCCAGCTGCCTCCCCCGTAGCCTCGTCCTCGGCATGCTGTCGGGCGGCGAGGCGGTCGGCGAGCACGCGGTCGGCCTGCACGGGGGTCACGCGGGCCCCGACCAGGGGGAAGACCGCGACCAGGCCGAAGGCCCACGCATAGCCCCAGGCCCCGGCCATCGCGCCCACCACCGGCGCGGTCGCGAAGGCCGCGAGGTTCTGCACCGTGTTCTGCAGGCCGAGGGAGCGTCCGGACCACGCCCGCCCCGCGATCTCCGCGGTGGCGGTGAACCCCAGTCCGTTGTCGGACACCGAGACGATCGAGGCGACCGCGAGGGCCAGCACGACCAGTGCGCCGGTGGTCGACTCGGTGAGCGCGACGCCCAGCATGGCCACGGCCGACGCGACGGCGATGATCCGCATGGGTCGCAGCCGGCTGCCGGCCAGGTCCGACCAGCGCCCCGCGACCAGCCGGCCGCCGGCGCCGCCGAGGGCCACCACCGCGAGCACCCGCCCGGCAGTCTGCGCGTCCCAGCCGCGCTCGGAGACGAGGAACTCCGCCGAGAACGACGCGGTGGTGAACTGCGGCACCACGAGCAGAGCGCTTGCGACGTGCACCCGCCACAGCTGCGTGGTGCGGTAGGGCGACGGCACCTTCCCGGACACGCCGCCTGCGGCACCAGCCGCCGTCCCAGCCCCGGCAGTGGACGTGACGGGGTGCGGCGGGTCCTCCGCGAACACGGCCACGAGCAGCATGACCGCGAGACAACCCACCGCCGGGACGCCGAGGGCCAGCTCCAGTCCACCTCGCTGGGCCAGAGGCGGGAGCGCCGCGGCGCCCAGGGCCACGCCGAGTGGCTGACCCATCTGGCGGATCCCCATGGCAACCCCTCGTTGCCGTGGCGCGAACCAGCCCATCACGAGGCGCCCGCTCGCGGAGTTCACCGAGGCGCCCGCCGCGCCCACGAGGACGAGCAGCACCGCACGGGTCCCCAGCCCACCCGCCGCCGCGGCACCGAGTCCGGTGAGGCCGGTCAGGGCGAGCCCGAGCGCGATGGCCAGCCGCTCTCCGTACCGGTCGGCGAAGGCGCCCCACGCGACCAGGGTGAGGAACAGCCCCAGCGACGGCGCCGCCACGAAGGCACCGCCGGCAGCGAGGTCGACGCCCTCCGTGCGACGCAGGTAGGGCAACAGGAAGGGCAACCCGAACAGCAGCGAGCACACGATGGTCTGCGCACCGGTGCCGAGCGCCAGCATGACCCAACGGCGCCGTTCGGAGGTCGGGTCCTGACGGGTGGGCACGAGCCGACGTTAGCTCCCGCGGCCGCGGAGTGAGACGTCGATTTCAGGGCGTGGACAAGCGGGTGAACCTGCGCGTCCTTGACCTCCCCCTCTACGGTGCAGGCATGACGACGCCGATCGAGGACTACGCCGTACTGGGTGACAGGGGCACGTGCGCCCTGGTGAGCCGCGGAGGCTCGGTGGACTGGCTCTGCCTCCCCCGCTTCGACTCCCCCGCCTGTTTCGCCGCCCTCGTCGGGCGCCCCGACAACGGCCGCTGGCTGCTCGCACCCGTCGACGAGGCGACGTCCACCCGCCGCTACCTCGGCAACACCTTCGTCCTCGAGACGAGGCACGAGACCAAGGACGGCGTGGTCACCGTCACCGACTTCATGCCCGACGGCGACGGCCGGGCCGACCTGGTGCGCATCATCAAGGGAGTGTCCGGCACGGTGCGGATGCAGCACGACTGGGTGGTCCGCTTCGACTACGGCAAGGTGCGTCCGTGGGTCCGGCGTCAGCCCGACGTCGAGGGCGCGACGGTCCTCAGCGCGATCGCCGGATCCGACATGCTGGTCCTGCGGGGGGAGCGCCTGCCCCGCGCCTTCGACGGCCGGCACTCCGACGAGTTCGACGTCCACGAGGGCGAGGAGATCGCCTTCTCCGCGACCTGGTTCCACTCCTGGCGGGAGATCCCCCCGGCGCTCGACTACGACGCGCGCCTCGAGTCGACCGTCTCCCGGTGGGAGCACTGGCTGTCGAGCTACCAGCACACCGGGCCCTATGACGCGGCCGTGCGCCGCTCGCTGCTGGTGCTGCGGCTGCTCACCCACGCCGAGACCGGGGGCATCGTCGCGGCTCCCACGACCTCGCTGCCGGAGGACTTCGGCGGGACCCGCAACTGGGACTACCGCTTCTGCTGGCTGCGCGACGCGTCGCTCACACTGCAGTCGTTGCTGGGCTGCGGTTTCGCCGCCGAGAGCGAGCTGTGGCGCGCCTGGTTGCTCCGCGCGGTGGCGGGAGACCCCCAGGACATGCAGATCATGTACAGCGTTGACGGCGACCGGGAGCTGCCCGAGCGCGAGCTGGACCACCTGGACGGCTACGCCGGCTCCGTCCCCGTCCGCATCGGCAACGGTGCGGTCCACCAACGCCAGACCGACGTCCTCGGCGAGGTGATGAACGCGCTGGACAAGGCCCGGCTCGCGGGCGTCGAGGAGCACGGGGCGTCATGGGCGCTGCAGCGGGTGCTGGTCGACGAGCTCGCCGAGCACTGGGACCAGCCCGACAACGGCCTGTGGGAGATCCGGGGCCCGCTGCGGCACTTCACCCACTCGCGGGTGATGGTGTGGGTCGCCTTCGACCGGGCCATCACCGCCGTCGAGCAGCACGGCCTGCCCGGATCGGTCGACCGCTGGCGCAAGATCCGCGACAAGGTCCGGGACGAGATCCTCGAGCACGGCTACAACGAGGCCGCCGGGACGTTCACCCAGCACTACGACACGACAGAGGTGGACGCGTCGCTGTTGGTGATCCCCATCGTCGGCTTCCTGCCCGCGGACGACGAGCGCGTCAGGGGCACCATCGAGGCGGTCGAGCGCGAGCTGCTGCGTGACGGGCTGGTGCTGCGCTACCGCACCTCGGCGGGCGTCGACGGCCTCCCCGGCGACGAGCACCCCTTCCTCGCGTGCTCCTTCTGGCTGGTCTCCGCCTACGCCCTGAGCGGTCGAGTCGACGACGCCCACGCACTCATGCGTCGTCTCGTCTCCCTCGTGAACGACCTCGGCCTGCTCTCCGAAGAGTACGACCCCGGCGACTCCCGGATGGTCGGCAACTTCCCACAGGCCTTCTCCCACCTCGCCCTCGTGGGCGCCGCGCTCACCCTGCAGGAGGCCGAGCAGGGTGCCACGGTCGCCCACAGCGGCCACGCCTGAGCCGCGACGACAGCGGCGAAGCTGGAGCGGAGCCACCTGCCGCGGAGGAGCTGCGGCACAAGGCTCTGACAGGATCGAGTCATGACCTACACCGGATCCGTGCAGCCCGGCGGACGCAGCGACGTCCGGGAGCTGGACGCACTCACCATCCGCAAGGCGAGCGTGTCGAGGATGGACAACAACGTCTACCTGCTCACCTGCCGGGAGACCGGCGAGCAGCTGCTCATCGACGCCGCGGACGACGCCTCCCGGATCCAGAAGCTCATCACCGAGGGCACCGGGGCCGTCGACACCATCGTCACGACCCACCAGCACTGGGACCACCACCGGGCGCTGCCCGAGATCGCGGGGGCCACAGGGGCCACCACGGCCGCGGGCGCGCCCGACGCGGACGCGCTGCCCGTCATACCCAACCTCCGGCTGGCCCACGGCGACCGGGTGACCTTCGGCGCGATCGAGCTCGACGTCATACAGCTGCGTGGCCACACACCCGGCTCGGTGGCGCTCGCGTATGCCGACCCGGCCGGAGGCGCCCACCTGTTCACCGGTGACTCGCTCTTTCCCGGCGGCCCCGGGAAGACCTGGGCGGCGGCCGACTTCGCCTCGCTCATGTCCGACCTCGAGGCCCGGGTCTTCGACGTCTACGACGACGACACGTGGGTCTACCCGGGACACGGCAAGGACACCATGTTGGGGACCGAGCGACCGCACCTTCATGAATGGCGCGAACGCGGTTGGTGACGCTCGCGATTCAAGAGACGCCGGGAGCCAAGGCGGCGAAGTCCTGCCGCCTGACCGGGCGTGAGACCAGCCGCCCCGAGCCGACGGGGGTGTCGAGCAGGTGCTTGCCCCTGACGAGACGCATGCTTCCAACCGGTAGCTGAGCAGTGAGAGTGTAGAGGACCTGGGCGACGGCCAGCACGCGCTCGGAGTTGGGCAGGGTGTCGAAGCCCGCGGGCACCTGGACCAGGGCGACGCCGTCCTCGATGCTGACCCGGATGCGGGTCGCAGTGGCGGGGATCGCGGTGCGCAGGTGCCGCGCCTTCTCGTCGGGAGTGGGACGATCGACCAAAGTGGCAAGGACCGCGGACAGGTCCTGGCCCCGCGGCGACGGCCGCCAGACTCGGACCAGCTTGCCGTCGCGCACCAGGAACAACGCGATCTGCAGGGCCGTTCCGGGTAGCTCCGAGGATGCGCCGCTCGCCCCCGTCGGCGCCCAGCTCGGAGTCGCCGAGCCGAGGGAGACCGGGTGAGGCTGGGGACCGACTCCACAGCCTGACAGGACCAGCAGGGCGGGCGTGAGACCGGCCGCGGCCAGCCTGACCGCCCGCGCCCTCATGGCTCCCCCCGCTGCGGCCGCTCGTAGGGCAACCAGACCACGAAACGCGCGCCACCCCCGGGCCGGTCCTCGACGTGCACCCTTCCCCCGATCGCCCGGGTGTGGCGCGCCACGATGGCCAGTCCGAGGCCGGTCCCTGTCCCTTGTGCGCTCCGACCGCGGACGAAGCGTTCGAAGAGACGGACACGCTGGTCCTCGGGCACGCCCGGACCCCCGTCGTCGACCTCGATGCGCGCCCAGGTGCCCTCGGTGTGGACCCGCACCCCCAGGCAGCCCCCGCCGTGCACCTGCGCGTTGGTCACGAGGTTGGTCACGACCTGCTCGAGGCGCCGCTTGTCGGCCAGCAGCACGATGCCGTCGGCCTCCGCATCCGCGCTGGCGACGGGATGGCCGGCGGCCGCGTCCGCCGCCCGGGCGACCAGCTCGGTGAGCCGCACGGGTTCGAGCCGCACCGGTGCCCCGCTGTCGTCACGGGAGATCTCGAGCAGGTCGATCACCAGCTGGCGGAAACGGGCGAGGTCGTCATCCAGCAGGTCCAGGGGCTCACGCGCCGACTCCGGCAGCTCACTGCGTCGGTTGCGCAGCAGCTCCATCGAGTTGAGCATCGTCGTCAGTGGCGTCCGCAGCTGGTGGCTGACGTCGCCGGCGAAGCGCGCATCGGCGACCACACGGGCCTCGAGAGCCTCCGCCGTGCGGTTGAAGGACCGGGCCAGCTGGGCGAGATCGGGGTCGTGCTCCGCGTCCAGCCGCACGCCTCGGATGCCGCGCGCCACCTTGGCGGCGACCTCGTTGAGCTCGGTCAGCGGCCGGAGCGCCCGGCGACTGGCCATCCTGCCGACACCCAGACCCACGACGGCCGTCACGGCGGCCGCGGCGACCAGGATGATGCTGAGCGTGCGGATCGTGCGCTCGAGCGGGGCGAGTGGGTACACCTCGACGTAGACGTTGCTGGGGTCACGCATGGGCTGTGCCACCGCAAGATAGGTGACATCGTCCAGGTCGAACCGTTGCGACGCCGGACCCGAGACCTCGGCGGTGCTGATCAGCTCGCGCGGGAGGGTGTCGCGCCCGAAGGCCAGGTTGGTGCTGTACCACGCGCCCTGATAGAGCAGCGCGGACGAGAGACGGTCGGTGGGCGGCAACCGCTCCAGCGCGTCCGGGATGTGGATCGCGCCGGAGTCCAGGGTGCCCTGCAGCGAGATCGCGTCGACCGACGACTCGGCAACTGCCGCGGACTCCTGCTCGGAGAGAAGGTAGCGGGAGACGAGGAACCAGACCACGACCGAGAGCAACACCGACAGGGCGAGCGTCAGCAGCCCGAAGCCGAGCGTGACCCGGCCTCGCAGGCCTGGCCTGCGGATCCCCCAACCGTGCGGCACGTTCACCCGGCGAGACGGTAGCCGAGCCCACGCGCCGTGACGACGTGCACCGGCGCCGCCGGGTTGCGCTCCACCTTGGTGCGCAGACGCCTGATGTGCACGTCGACGATCCTGCTGTCGCCGAAGTAGCCGTATCCCCAGACCCGTTCGAGGAGGTGCTCGCGGCTGCACACGTTGCCGTCCGCCAGTGCGAGTTCGGCCAGCAGCCGGAACTCGGTGCGTGTCAAGGAGATCGGCTGACCATCCCGGAGCACGACGCCTTCGCCGATGCGAATCTCGAGCTCCCCCAGCGTGACGTGATCGGTGTGCACGTTGGGAGCCGCCTCAGCCCGCCGGAGGAGCGCGCGGATCCGCGCAGACAGCTCCTTGGCGACCAGCGGCTTGGTGACGTAGTCGTCCGCGCCGGCCTCCAGCCCCGCCACCACGTCGTGACTGTCCGTGCGCGCCGTGACCATGATGACCGGCACATCACTGTCACGGCGGATCGAGCGGCACACCGAGAACCCGTCCGCGCCCGGCAACATCAGGTCCAACAGGACCACGTCGGGCTGGTGCGCCCCCAGCTCCACGAGGCCCTGCTCGCCGTCCTCGGCCTCCGTGACGTGGTAGCCCTCGTCCTGCAACGCCAGGCGCAGCACCCGGCGCACCCGAGCATCGTCCTCCACCAGCAGCACACGGCGCGTCACGGTGCCAGTATGCGCCGATCGGCAGCCGGTACGCAGGCCCATGTCGAATCGACGATGTGTCGTCACCCGATCGACACACTGCGCGGGGACGTGTGACAGTTCCGTCGCGGCACCATGACATCCGCCGCCGATCCGTTGCTGCTCAAGGGGACTCGTACCTAACGTGCAAAGCACGGAACGAACAACGGAGGACGTCATGACCCACAACAAGAGCATGCTGACCGGCGCCACGGCGCTGTGCATGGTGAGTCTCGGACTGGCCGGGTGCAGCAGCGGCAACGGCGGCGGCTCCCCGAGCGCGACCGGCTCGCAGGGGTCGACGCAGACCGCGGAGACCAGCGGCGCCCAACGTGGTGGGACGCTCAACATGCTCGGCACCGGTGACATCGACTTCATGGATCCCAACATCAGCTACTACTCGATCGGCTACCAAGGTCTGCGGGAGTGGACCCGACAGCTGTTCACCTACCCGGCGACGCCGGGCCAGACGACCAAGCCGGCACCCGACCTGGCGACCGAGATGCCGACCACGCAGAACGGCGGCATCAGCAAGGACGGCCTGACCTACACCATCCACCTGCGCAAGGGCCCGATGTGGAACACCAGCCCGGCGCGGCCGGTCACAGCCCAGGACGTCGCGCGCGGCGTCAAGCGCACCTGCAACCCGGTGCAGCCGTTCGGCGGGATCCCGGACTTCGCAACCCTGATCAAGGGCTACCAGTCGTTCTGCGACGGCATGAAGAATGACAAGACGGCACCCGCCATGGCCAGGTACATCGAGGGCCACCAGATCTCCGGCGTGGTCGCCAAGGACGCCAGCACCGTCGTGTTCCACCTGACCAAGCCGGCCACCTACTTCACCGGCATCCTGACCATGCCGGCCTTCTCACCGGCGCCCAAGGAGTTCCTCAAGTACCTGCCCGCCTCAGCGCAGCTCGCGCAGCACACCATCTCCGACGGCCCGTACCAGGTCGAGAGCTACAAGCCGACCAAGGAGATCGTCTTCACCCGCAACCCGGCGTGGAAGGCGTCGAGCGACCCGATCCGCAAGGCCTACGTCGACAAGATCGTGATCAACGAGACCGGCCAGCAGAACTCCATCCAGCAACAGCTCGAGACCAATACCGCGTCGGCCGACATGGGCTTCGACACCGGCCCCGCACCGTCGCAGCTCCCGGGCCTGATCGCCAAGAAGGACCCGAACCTCAACCTCGGTCCGACCCAGTCGAGCAACCCCTACGTGCTCTACAACACGGTGTCCCCCAACAACAACGGGGCCTTGTCCAAGGTCAAGGTCCGCGAGGCCCTGTCCTACGCGCTCGACCGGGCCAACATCCTGCAGGTGCTCGGTGGCACCAAGGTCAACCCGCCGTTGACCCACGTGCTGCCGCCGGGGGTCGTGGGAGCCAAGAACTTCGACCTCTACCCGCACGACGTGGCCAAGGCCAAGGCGCTGCTCAAGGAAGCCGGCTACCCCGACGGGTTCACCCTGAAGTTCCTCTACCGCAACGCGAGCGAGGGCAGCAGCAAGGCCTTCCAGACCATCCAGCAGGACCTGTCCAACGTCGGCATCAAGGTCAAGGGTGTCACCTCCCCGAACGCGGACTTCTACACCAAGTACCTCGAGGTGCCGTCCGTGGCCAAGCGGGGCGTCTGGGACCTGTCCCTGGCCGGCTGGGGCGCTGACTGGTATGGCAACTCGGCGCTGTCCTTCTTCAACCCGCTCTTCTCCGGCAAGCCCTCCTTCCCCCCGATCGGCAGCAACTTCGGGCTCTACAACGACCCGATGACCAACAAGCTGATCAAGGAGGCCTCCACGGCGAAGACCGAGAACGAGGCGGCGTCGCTGTGGGAGAAGGCGGACCGCCAGGTGATGAAGGACGCCGCGTTCTACCCACTCACCTCGCCACTGAACGCGAACTACCACGCGTCACAGGTGCACAACGCGATCTACATCCCGGCGATCCAGCAGTTCGACCCGACCAACGTCTGGCTGGAGAAGGGCAAGCAGGGCGGCTGAACCTGACCCCGCTCGACGGGGTGCCCCGGACCAGGACCGCGGGGCACCCACCGGCCCAGCCCACGTCAGGAAGGAGGTCGTCATGGCCTTGTTGGAGGTCGAGGACCTGTACGTCTCCTTCGACACCCCCGACGGTCTCGTCCAAGCGGTCCGTGGCCTGACGTTCTCGGTCGATCGGGGCAAGACCCTCGCCATTGTCGGCGAGTCGGGGTCGGGCAAGAGCGTGGCGACCCAGACCATCACCAAACTCACGCGAGGAGCGCGCGTCTCGGGGCGCGCGGTCTTCGAGGGGGAGGACCTGCTCAGTGCGAGCGCCGACCACCTCCGCCGGGTGCGGGGCGCCAAGATCGGCATGATCTTCCAGGACCCCCTCTCCAGCCTGCACCCCTACTACCGGGTGGGCTGGCAGATCGTGGAGATGATCAGAGCACATGACCACTCCACCTCACGGCGCGCAGCCCGGAAGCGCGCCGCGGAGTTGCTCGGCCTGGTCGGGATCCCCCGACCGGCCGAGCGACTCGACGACTACCCCCACCAGTTCTCCGGTGGGATGCGACAACGCGTGATGATTGCCATGGCGATGGCGCTCAACCCCGCACTGCTCATCGCCGACGAGCCGACCACCGCCCTCGACGTCACCGTCCAGGCGCAGGTGCTCGCCGTGATGCGCGACCTGCAGGAGGAGTTCGGCACCGCGATCATCCTCATCACCCACGATCTCGGCGTGGTCGCCGAGATGTCCGACGAGGTCGTGGTGATGTATGCCGGGCGGGTCATGGAGCGTGCCTCCCGGCGGGACATCTTCTACCGTCACCACCACCCCTACACCGAAGGCCTGCTGCGTTCCCTCCCGGCTCACGGTGGCGGCAAGGGCCGGCTGACTCCCATTGCCGGCAGTCCCCCGAGCCTGATCAACGTTCCACCCGGTTGCCCGTTCGCGCCCCGCTGCCCGTACGCCTGGGACAAGTGCTTCCGGGAGACACCGCCGCTGGAGGAGGTCTTCGACGAGGCCGGGCACCGGTCGGCCTGTTGGCTCCCACACGACTGGGACGGACGTCAGGCCTGTGAGCCACGCGTCGTGGCGGAAGACACGGAGGTGACAGCATGAGTGAGGCCATCGATCTGACCCGCTCCGGTCGGGGAGAAGAAGCCCCCGGGGGCGCGGACGTGCTGATGGCCGCCCGCGGCGTCCGTAAGCTCTTCCCCGTCGCGCGGGAGGGACTGTTCGGCGAGCGCGACTACGTGCACGCGGTCGACGGCGTGTCCCTGGACGTCCGCCGTGGCGAGACGCTCGGACTCGTCGGTGAGACCGGCTGCGGCAAGTCGACCCTCGCCCGCTGCCTGTCCCGGCTCTACGAGCTGACCGAGGGCACCATCGAGTTCGACGGCCAGGACATCACCAACCTGAGCCGGCGGCGACTACGGCCGGTGCGCCGCGAGGTGCAGATGATCTTCCAGGATCCGTACGGGTCGCTCAACCCGCGGCGTCGGGTCGGGTCGATCATCGGCGACCCGTTCGTCATCCACGGCATCGACTCCCGGCAGGACCGCAAACGCCAGGTGCAGTCGCTGATGGAGAGGGTCGGCCTCAATCCCGAGCACTACAACCGCTTCCCGGCCGACTTCTCCGGAGGCCAGCGCCAGCGCATCGGCGTCGCCCGGGCGCTGGCACTCCATCCCAAGCTGGTCATCTGCGACGAGCCGGTCTCCGCGCTCGACGTGTCGATCCAGGCGCAGATCCTCAACCTGTTGTCCGACCTGCAGGACGACTTCGGCCTGACCTACGTCTTCATCTCCCACGACCTCTCCGTGGTGCGACACGTCAGTGACCGGGTCGCCGTCATGTACCTCGGCAAGATCATGGAGATCTCCGCGTCCGAGGACCTGTTCACGACGACCCGGCACCCCTACACCAGGGCGCTCCTCTCGGCCCTGCCGACTCCCGACCCGGACGAGGCCGACAGCAGAGAGCGGATCGTCCTCGTCGGGGACGTGCCCTCCCCCGTTCACCCGCCGAGTGGTTGCCGGTTCCACCCCCGCTGCCCCAAGGCACGCTCCCACTGCGTCGAGGCGGTGCCGCCGCTCGAGCAGGTCTTCGACGACCTCCCGTCCCACCGCACCGCCTGCTTCTACCCGCTGGCGATCGGTGAGGACCTCTCCCAGTCCGTGCCCCAACTGGGCGCCGGGGAGAGCGAGATCGTCTCCTCGGACGGAGCGGAGGAATCATGAGCGACGTCCCCCCTGTCGGAGTCGGCGCCGGCGTCGACAGCGCAACGCCGTCCCAAGGTCCTGCTGGCGGCCCCGGCGCCGAAACCAGCACCGGCATCGAGGGGCGCAGTCCGTGGGTACTGGCGTGGCAACGGCTTCGTCACGACCGGGTGGCGATGATCTCCCTGGTCGTGATCTGCCTGATCGGCCTGGTCGCCATCATCGCTCCGCTGTTCGCCTCCGTGACGGGTCACCCGCCCAACCAGCAGTACCGCGGCCCGGGCGCGCTGTCCCCCGAAGGGCTCCCGGCCCACCCGAGCTCCGCCTTCTGGCTCGGCACCGACGACCTCGGCCGCGACATCCTCGTGCGCATCGCCTACGGCTCACGCATCTCGCTGCTCGTGGGCGTCGTGGCGACAGGGATGACGGTCGCGATCGGTGTCGTGGTCGGGCTCGCCGCGGGCTACCTCGGGGGCATCGTGGACACCGTCCTCGCTCGACTGGTCGACGTGGTCCTGTCCGTCCCGTTCCTGCTGGTCGCGGTCGCGCTCGTGTCGATCACCGGAGCGAGCCTGACGATCACCATTCTGGTCATCGGCTTCTTCAGCTGGGCGTCGGTGGCCCGCATCGTCAGGGGGCAGGTCCTCTCCCTCCGGGAACGGGAGTTCGTCGAGGCCGCGAGATCCTTGGGCGCGAGTGACCGGCGCATCATGTTCGTCGACGTGCTGCCCAACGTGCTCGCCCCGGTGATCGTCTACGCGACCCTTCTGATTCCCGTGGTCATCGTCGTCCAGGCAACGCTGTCCTTCCTCGGCCTCGGCCTCCCCCCGCCGACGGCGGACTGGGGCGGCATGATCAGTGAGTCGGTCCAGTACTACACCGTCGCATGGTGGTTCGTGTTCTTCCCGGGCGCCGCCCTGCTCATCACCACCTTGGCCTTCAACCTCTTCGGTGACGGCGTGCGTGACGCGTTCGACCCGCGCACCGACCGGCTCATCGGACAGAAGTGAGGCGGACATGATCCGGTTTCTGATCCGACGGGTCGCTCTCGGCGTGCTCGTGATGTGGCTCATCACCGTCGCGGTGTTCGGCCTGTTCTTCGTGGCGCCCAACAACGTGGCCCGGACGCTCGCCGGGCGGCAGGCCACCCCCGCAACGATCCACCTGATCGAGCACCGCCTCGGTCTGGACCTGCCGCTGTGGAAGCAGTACACCAACTTCGTCGGCAACGCGCTCCACGGTGATCTGGGGTTCGACTACTACCACGGCGTGCCGGTGACCCAGATCATCGGCCAGGCCCTGCCCATCACGCTCTCCCTCGCCATCGGGGCCGCAGTGATCTGGCTCCTGCTCGGCGTGTTCAGTGGTGTCCTGTCGGCCGTGCGCCCACGGACCTTCAGCGATCGGTCCACGACCGCCCTGGCGCTCTTCTTCTACTCGATGCCCTCCTTCTTGCTCGCCCTGCTCTTCCTCTACTTTCTCTACTTCCGTCTGACCAAGGCGGGATTCGCCATCTTCCCCGCCGGCGGATACTCCGGTCTCACGGCCGGCGTCGGCGAGTGGGCGCGCCACCTCATCCTGCCCTGGGTGGCCCTCGCGCTGCTGCTCGCAGCCACCTATACCAGGCTCACCCGTGGGTCCATGCTCGACGTCCTGGGCGAGGACTACATCCGCACAGCGCGGTCCAAGGGCCTGCGGGAGAGGCGCGTGGTGCTCCGGCACGGCTTGCGCAGCGCGCTCACCCCGGTCGTCACGCAGTTCGGCATCGACCTCGGGCAGCTGGTCGGCGGTGTCGTCGTCACCGAGACCGTCTTCAGCCTCCCCGGCCTCGGCAAGACCGCCATCGACGCGATCAATACCCAGGACCTCCCGGTGATCATCGGCATCGTCATCTTCGCCTCGGCCGCCGTGGTGGTCGCCAACATCCTGGTGGACATCATGTATGCCGTGCTCGACCCGAGAGTCCGCCTGCACTGACCTGCCCTCCGACACCTCCCGTGGGAATCTTCGCGAGGTTTGGTGCGGCGGATTCAAGCGGTGGGTGCAACACCGTGTGGATCTGACTGTTCCGACAGTAGTTGGTCGAGGGCTTCGGCGGGGGTGCGCCAGCCGAGGCGTTTGCGGGGCCGGTCGTTGAGCTCGGCGGCGACCATGTCCAGGTAGCCCG